>NZ_DEZM01000032.1:0-13907 GCF_002364825.1 Acinetobacter sp. UBA3132
ACACTTGGCTGTTTTAAACCACCGACATTGTCATAATCGGTATCGATTCCCCATTCATCATAGAATTTCTGCGGATTGACGCTGCCACTTTCCCCTTCATGGCTTAAATATTCCGCAGTATCAAAACCAATACCGCCTGCACCAATAATGGCAACATGCTGACCCACTGGCTTACGCTCTTTTAGCACATCCAGATAAGACAGCACTTTTGGATGATCAATGCCTGGAATATCCAGCTGACGTGGATTCACCCCAGTCGCTACGACGATTTCATCAAATTCTGAAGACAGCAGCTGCTCAAAAGTCGCTGTATGATTCAGTTTGAGCTGAATACGGGGTTGCAATTCGATCTGGCGTTTAAAGTAACGAATGGTTTCGTAGAATTCTTCTTTGCCCGGAACAGTTTTGGCAATATTAAACTGACCGCCAATCTGATTGGATGCCTCAAAGACAGTGACATGATGACCACGACCTGCAGCATAAATCGCGAAACTTAAACCAGCTGGACCCGCACCAATTACTGCAATATTTTTTGGTGTAGACACTTCTTTGAAAATCAGTTCAGTTTCATAGCAGGCGCGCGGATTGACCAGACAGGTCGCAATTTTCATCGAGAAAATATGATCCAGACAGGCCTGATTACAGCCAATACAGGTATTGATTTCATCACTACGGCCCTGCTCCGCCTTTACCACAAACTCTGCATCCGCCAGCATCGGCCGCGCCATGGAAACCATATCCGCATGACCGGCAGCCAGGACATATTCTGCCATTTCTGGAGTATTGATACGATTTGAGGTAATTAAAGGAACCTTGACTGAACCTTTTAGCTTTTCAGTTACCCAGGTAAAAGCTGCACGTGGCACTTTGGTCGCAATGGTTGGAATACGCGCTTCATGCCAGCCAATCCCTGTATTGATAATCGTTGCACCTGCTTTTTCGATTTCCTGTGCCAGCTGAATCACTTCTTCCAGCGTTGAACCACCTTCGACCAGATCCAGCATCGACAAACGATAGATGATAATAAAGTTCTCACCTACGCTTTCACGGGTCCGGCGCACAATTTCAATCGGGAAGCGGATGCGATTTTCATAACTGCCACCCCACTCGTCATCACGATGGTTGGTACGTGCGGCAATAAATTCATTGATCAGATAGCCTTCCGATCCCATGATTTCCACACCGTCATAACCGGCATATTGGGCTAAGCGTGCACAGTTGGCAAAATCATCAATAGTCTGCTGGACTTCACTCGAAGTTAGGGCATGTGGTTTGACCGGATTGATTGGCGCCTGAATCGCAGACGGCGCGACATTTTCAGCCTGATAGGAATAACGTCCGGTATGCAAAATCTGCATGGCGATCTTGCCGCCAGCTTCATGCACTGCTTGAGTAATTACCTTGTGCTTCTCAGCTTCATCTATCGTATCGAGCTTAGAGCCACCTTGGAAAGTCACACCGTGATCATTTGGCGAAATGCCACCAGTCACAATCAGGGCAACACCCCCTTTGGCACGTTCAGCATAGAATGCCGCCATACGATTATAACCACCCGGGGCTTCCTCTAACCCGACGTGCATAGAGCCCATCAGAACCCGGTTTTTTAATGTGGTAAAACCCAGATCTAATGGGGCAAGTAAATGCGGATACTTTGACATTTCGACTCCTTAGCGTGCCTGTCAGCTGGCTATTTTTTATATCGGCTGATGTGAAATTCCCCTCAGTCATCAGCTTTTATGCAACTTGTTGCATTAATTTATAGTTCAGAATTGATTTTTATGCAACATGTTGCATAATAATCCCGAGTCATTTTCCTTGAGACGTTTATGTCTTTATCGCATGTTCTATTGACCAGTTTACTGGAAAAACCAAGTACCGGTATTGAGTTAGGACGCCGCTTTGACCGTTCGATGGGCTTTTTCTGGAATGCCACCCATCAGCAGATCTATCGTGAACTGAATGCCATGTTACAAAAAGGCTGGATTTCTACCATAGAAGATGAAGACAGCAGTTCACGTAAAAAGACTTATCAGGTAGAACGTCTAGGACGTGAGGAATTAGCCAACTGGATGCTGGAACAAAGTCCACCAGCTCAACTACGTGAAGAATTGATGGTACGCTTACGTGCTGAAGCCCAAATGGGCAGCAATACTATCTTGCCAGAACTGGAAAGACATCTAGAGTTGCACCGGGAAAAACTGAATATTTACCGACAGATTTTTGCCAAAGATTTTGCAACAGCTGACGAAAATAACCGCACACTTTATATTCATAAAATGATTCTGCAACTGGGTATCGATCTGGAAGTAGGCTGGATTAGCTGGTTAGAAATCATGATTCCAAAATTAAAACAATTTAATAATGCAGCTGCTGGCTAGCATATAAAAATAAGGACTCAGTCGATGTCATATTACAAAATGCCCGATGGCGAAATGCTTTTTGTACGCGAATATGGACAGGGTCAGCCGGTAGTGGTGTTGTCCGGCCTGGGGATGTTGAGCTGGCAATGGGCGGCTTTCCTCTATCCGCATCGGCATCAGTTCAGATTTATTATTCCGGAGTGGCGCGGTTTTGGGGCTTCCAGTAATTGCAAGATTCCAGATATGAATGCAATTTCCAGTCACTGGCTGGATGTGCAATCGGTAATCCAGCAATTACATCTTGATAAGGTGATGGTGATTGCATATTCCATGGGTGCCACTACGGCCATGCATGGTATGCACTATGCTAATTTCGCCGAGCATATCACTGCTTATCTGCATATTGACCAGACCCCAAAAATCCCGGTAGATGACAGTTGGAGCTATGGCCTGTTTGGTGAACATCATCCGGTATTTATTTCTATTCTGACCCAGATTTCAGAATTATTGGCACCACATCAGGATGTAAAATACATTAAGGATCTGGACAGTAACACTCGTCATCAGATTGCCAAACTTTGGCTGCAGTTTATTGGCTTGCAAAATAACAATAAATACAGCCTGAAAGCCTTTGAATGGATTCTGAATCAGCCACGCCTGCAAAGTCTGCTATTACCATCAAACCGGGTCGACTATATGGCCCGGTATATCAATAATTATCTTTACCATCGAGAAGATTACCGTGTGGCGATTCAGACACTCAAATGCCCGGTGACTTTCCTTAGCGGCTCACAATCCAAACTTTATCCAGTTGAAGGTCAAACCCTGATTGCCCAAAGCATTCCACATGCCAAACAGGTACGTTTTGAAAAATCCGGGCATACTCCACTTTTGACTGAACCGGTAAAATTTAGCAAGGAAATCGCGGCATTCTTAAAAGCCAGTGTTAAGCACAGCAATCACGCAGCTTAGAGGAAAAAAGAAACAAGATGAAAAAACTGGTGGTCTTTTCTGGTGCAGGTATGAGTGCTGAAAGCGGAATCAATACCTTCCGCGACAGTGATGGTCTTTGGGAACAGCATCGTGTAGAAGATGTGGCAACACCAGAAGCATGGCGACGTGATCCTGAACTGGTACAGCGCTTCTATAATGAACGGCGCAAAAAGATTCTGGCTGCACAACCCAATGCTGCGCATCAAATGATTGCTGAACTGGAAGTTGCTTATGACATACATGTGATTACCCAGAATATTGATGATCTGCATGAACGTGCTGGAAGTTCAAAAGTCATTCACCTGCATGGCAATATCCGGCTGGCAAAAACGTCTGGACCAAAGGCGCAATACACCACCGAGTTTTATCCGATTGATGGAGCTGAACTGGATCTTAATAAACACCTTTGTACGGATGGCTATCCGCTGCGTCCGCATGTCGTGTGGTTTGGTGAAGCTGTACCTGCTTATGGAGAAGCACAGGACTGTGTGCAGGATACTGATATTTTTATTGTGATTGGCACCAGCTTGCAGGTTTATCCGGTTGCTGGCTTGATTCATGAGATTCCATTGAATTGCAGCGCTTACTATATTGATCCTAAAGCCAATCAGCAGCACTTACCTCCTCAGTTTGAGAAAATTGCCATGACTGCTACCCAAGGCATGCAATATCTGAAAGATAAACTGCTTAAATTAAGCTAGATAGTCAATAAAAAGACAAAGTCAGCATTGACACATTGCAACAATAATTCTTTAATCACCTTATTGTTGCGTATATGGAATGAACTCATGCTGACGGATCTGGATGACTTTTATTGTTTTGCTCAAGTCGTAGAACATGGTGGCTTTAGTGCAGCAGAACGCGCCACTGACATTCCTAAATCCAAACTCAGTCGCCGGGTTTATAATCTGGAAGAACGTCTTGGTGTTCGGCTAATTCAACGCAGCTCACGTCATTTTGCCGTAACCGATATCGGTATGAATATTTACCGTCATGCCCAGGTTATGCTCAGTGCCGCCCAAGCCGCCCATGATCTGGTCGATCATCTCAGTACTGAACCACGCGGCATTATTAAACTCAGCCTGCCAGTATCCATTGCACAAAACGAAATCGCGCGCATTCTTCCTGCATTCCTGAAACAATATCCTGAAATCAAAATTCAGATGATGGTCACGAATCGTCGTGTGGATATCATCAATGAAGGTTTTGATATTGCCCTACGCGTCCGTTCCAGTCTGGATGATGATCCAAATCTGGTAATCCGTCAGTTTGACCAGATCGAACAGCATCTATTTGCCAGTCAGGGCTATCTGAATGAATTTGGTCATCTGAAAAATCCGGAAGAATTGTCCGAGCATAAAATCCTGAGCATGGCGGATGAACATACTGAACAGTTTTTGATATTACACAATAATATGCAACAACAGAAAAAGATCCGCGTTATGCCAACAGTACTGGGCTCCGATCTAAGCATGCTGGCACAACTGGCTACTTCAGGCTGTGGTATTACCCTGTTACCTGATAACGTCGTGCAGCAATATGTGGAACGTGGTGAACTGGTACGTGTACTTCCGGAATGGAAAGCAGCACATGGTATTTTCCATATGGTTTATCCATCACGTCGTGGCTTGTTACCTGCTGTTCGGGTCTTTATCGATTATCTGGTTGAGCACCTGCATCATGATTAGATTAATGAGCATCTAAGTAAAATAAAATAATAAGTAAAAAAAAGCTCATCTACGGAGGATGAGCTAGTCAGAGTCACTACAGCATTAAGGGGTAACAATATTTACTCTGTAAATCAAAAAATATATCGCTTAGATCGTTCTCTTGGCTCTTAATCAGTTAATTATATGAGCAAGAATAAATAGAGATTGATACAGCCTATCTATCTAACTCATATAATATAGAGAATGAATCTCATTTGCACCACTGCAAGTCGTAGTATTTTGTATTGTTTTGAAAACGTATGTGTGTGCTCATTTACAATTAAAAAAAAATACTGATTTTTTAAAAATCAGTGTTTTCATAATCAGAGATTTATCTTTTATTTAAATTGCAGGATAAAAGCCCGTGCCTTCTGGCCATGGAGATAACAATTCAAAGCCAGTGTCAGTCACATAAACCATATGCTCCCACTGCGCAGATAACGATTTATCTGCAGTCACCACTGTCCAGCCATCTTTAAGTTCTTTAACACGCGCTTTACCCAGATTCACCATTGGCTCAATAGTGAATACCATGCCTTTTTTTAGCACCAGACCCTGACCCGGTTGACCATAGTGCAAAATGTTTGGCTGTTCATGGTACACCTTACCGATACCATGACCACAGTATTCACGTACGATACTATAACCTTCGCGATGTGCCACAGACTGGATTGCATAACCGATATCACCCAAGGTTGCACCCGGTTTTACTGCATGAATCCCGGCAACCATGGCTTCATAAGTGGTTTCAACCAGTTTTTTTGCTTCAGCCGAAGGCGTACCGACATAGTACATTCGGCTCGTGTCACCGAAGTAACCATCTTTAATAATCGCAACATCGATATTGATGATATCGCCATCTTTTAATACGGTAGTTGCTGATGGAATGCCATGACACACCACTTCATTGGGTGAAATGCAGGTAGTCTTGGTATAACCGTAATACCCCACATTCGCCGGAATAACTTGGAGTTTATTCACAATAAAATCATTACAGATATCATCCAGATATTCTGTCGTGACACCCGGCTTCACATGCTCTCCGATCATTGCTAAAACCTCAGCAGCCAGACGGCCCGATATACGAAGTTTTTCGATATCCTGTTCAGTTTTAAGACTTATCGTCGAAGCTCTCATGTGTTCATCCTCTTGGTCAATCCTTGAATTATAGACCCTTTTTCTGAAAGATGCGGTGAATTCCTTCAATAACAGCGATCGGAAAATGTATATTTAAAACATGTATTGTTTATAGATTAAACAAATAAAACTATTCAGGATTTTTTAGAAATATTGATAATTTATGATGATTTTTATAATTTATAAATTTATTTGATTGAATTCATAAATTTATTTTAACCAAACTTCTACCCATCAGTTAAACAGAAAATCACTCAAAGAAATTCATCGAAGCTCAAGCCAAAAGGTGCTCCAAAAATCAGCATATTTCCTTTAAAATCGCTTTCTTTTTTGCGTTTATTCTCCCTCTATGACAAGTCTCCGTACTCGGGATATTGTTGCCTTAGGTTTTATGACCTTTGCACTGTTCATCGGTGCCGGCAACATTATCTTTCCACCGATTGTGGCTCAACAAGCCGGTGAGCATGTATGGTTAGCTGCTCTAGGTTTCCTGGTTACTGCAGTTGGCCTGCCTGTTATCACCATCGTGGCATTGTCTCGTGTTGAAGGTTCAATCCAGATCTTAAGTTCACCTTTAGGTAAAGCAGCAAGTCTTTTACTGACCGTAGTTTGTTATCTCACTGTTGGACCTTTATTCGCAACACCACGTACTGCAACCGTTTCCTATGAAATTGGTTTCTCCTCTTATTTTGGCAATGAGCCAAGTAATCTGCTGATCTATAGTGTGATCTATTTTGCAGTAGTGACACTGGTTTCGCTGTACCCAAATAAAATTCTGGATACTGTGGGTTACTTCCTGTCTCCATTGAAAATTATCGCATTGGTCATTTTAGGTGTGGCCGCAGTTCTTATTCCTGCGAGTAACCCACCTGCTGCGATTGGTAATTATGTTTCTAGCCCGGTCACTGAGGGCATCGTCAATGGTTATCTGACCATGGATACTTTGGGTGCCTTGGTCTTTGGTATCGTGATTGTGCGTGCAATTACTTCTCGTGGGGTCACTGACCGTAAGCTGATTACCAAATATGCGGTAAATGCTGCCATTATTTCCGGGATCGGCCTAACCTTGGTTTACCTCAGCTTGTTTAAATTGGGTCTGGGTAGTCATGAAGTTGCCCCAAATGCTGCCAATGGTGCGATTATTCTGCATGCTTATGTACAACATGCCTTTGGTGATATGGGTGCCTATTTCCTTGCAATCATGATCTTTGTTGCCTGCATGGTAACTGCGATCGGGCTGACCTGTGCATGTGCTGAATATTTCTCATCGATTACCCGTTTACCGTACAAAGCCTTTGTATTTGTTCTGGTTGGCTTCTCGCTGGTGATTTCAAACCTTGGCTTGACCAAACTGATTGCCGTTTCTGTGCCTGTACTGAGCGCGATTTATCCGCCTGCAATTGCAGTGATCCTGCTGAGCTTCTGTGGACATTTCTTTAAAAAGCCTGCTCAAGTTGTTGCACCCACCACACTGGTTGCATTTATTTTCGGTATATTTGATGGTCTTAAAGTTGCCGGTTTTGATTTACCTGCTGCACTTCAGAATTTGCCGCTTTCTGAGCAAAACATGGCATGGCTTATCCCTGCCCTGATTGTTCTCGTGATTTCAGCTTTGATTGACCGTATCAGAAACTAATCTTTCTGCGCAGTGTCAATAAATCGTCTTTTTACCCAGAATACGATTTAAGCGTGATCAATAATTGTCAGGTTTTACCCAAACGGACATTTATTGGTTCAATTCACTGCATGATTATCGCTAAGCAAGCGCTCAGTTAAAAGTAGATAAAAATTTAGCTGATACACAATTTAACCATTCGTTTAGCTAAACTAACCGAATCATTTCCAAAATTATTCAATTTCATTTACTTATATCAATATTCTAACAAATTTTATAATTCTTCAGCATCCCGCATACATGTGCTTACATTCTCTGCCGACCAAACTACATATTGTGGCGTAGAATTTGCATTTTCCTGCTTGTACCATTTAAATTTTATCACCCAGCACTACCTTAAACCCTAATTTAAGCATTTAAATGGTTCAGGTAAATCGCTGTACTTTGACAATTTTTATAGCTCTACGACTAAAGTTGCTGTATTTCACCAGAACAGTCATTCAGAGCTATTGAAAAGTTCTGGTATTCGAAGTACAACTGTATGTTCAATTCTGATCAATCCACTCAGTTTTGGACATCAATAACACTAAAAATAGGAGGGATGGAGATGTTATCAGTACATTTCAAAAAGCAAGTCTTCATTGACGCTCTTAAAGCCAATTCTAACCTTGTGGTGTTTCTAAGCACCACCTTTGCGCTGATGTTGACTTTAATCGTTCACTGCGTAATTCAAGGCAATTTAAAGCCAGAGTATTTAGCGTATGCGCTGATCGTCTCGGCTGCATTTTACCTATGGGTGGTCATTGACCAGAAATATCGCTAATC
Source organism: Acinetobacter sp. UBA3132 (assembly GCF_002364825.1). Classification (NCBI taxonomy): domain Bacteria; kingdom Pseudomonadati; phylum Pseudomonadota; class Gammaproteobacteria; order Moraxellales; family Moraxellaceae; genus Acinetobacter; species Acinetobacter sp. UBA3132. The sequence goes on from NZ_DEZM01000032.1 coordinate 8,640, forward strand.
AACCTTGATGTTGAACCACATGGATGACTTCGCCACTCATCCATGTGGTAGAAGAAAAAGAAAAGTCCAATTCAAGTATTTCTCCTTCCAATCAGAATAAAAATAATCTAAAACAGCCCGTGTGCTGCGCCCCAAAGTAAAATTCCTGTTCCACCCAGCTCTGCCACAATTAACCCGATCATCGCCAAAGTCATTAATATGCCCGGTAACTGAACCTTGCCCAATTGATGCGGTCGCTTAAACTGATTAGTGGTGTCTTTCAAAAACCCATGCAAGATATACGCACCAATCGAGAAACTAAAAAAGAGAACATTGATCAATACACAGATTAAATTAATCTGCGAGGATAGTACTGAATAGTAAGCCAATACTGCCAGAATCAATGTCGCAGGTGCATAAAGCAGGCTGCTGCGATGGGCAATATCCACATAATAATGCGCCCGTGAATTTACAGACTGACGGATTTGCCAATATTTCCATACCCCGGTTAACATCCCCACCCATAAGAATATTCCACTAAAAATAATCGCGATCTTTACTGCCAGATCAAGTTCTATTCCCTGCATATTTTCATTCCGTTTTTATCATCGTACTGACTTTTTAGTCATTGTTTTAACAATTTTCTTTGAAGAAGTCAGGTAAATTTAAGCATTCATTCTGATTCAAAAATATAGTGTAGCCCATGTCTGAATTCGAAACATTGACTCTAAAGTGCCAGGATGGCTATCAATTAAGTGCACGTTTTTATCCAGTCACTGAGACTGAAAGTAAGAAATCTCCCATATTAATCTGCCCTGCGACTGGCATTACCAAACAGTTTTATCATAGTTTTAGCTGCTGGTTGCAAACTCAGGGTTATGCAGTGCTGGTATTTGATTTTCGAGGTATCGGCGAATCTTTAAAAGGTCCGGTTAAGCATTCTAAAGCCAGTATTGTGCAATGGGGACAACTGGACATTCCGGCTGCAATTGATGCGCTATTAGCTAAGACTCAGACAGAAAAGGTCATCTTACTTGGGCATAGTGCTGGTGGACAGCTGCTGGGTATTGTCCCAAACTATGCCAAAGTGGAAAAAGTCGTGGCAATTGCTGGATCGACGGGTCATGTTAAAGGTTTAAAGGGTCGCACCAAATTACTAGCACCAGTGATGTTTAATATCATTTTCCCATTGGCACGTATCACCAAAGGCTATGGTCCAACTCAAGCGATTGGTATGGGTGAAAACCTGCCAAAAGATGTGGCGCGTGAATGGGCAGAATTTTGTAGTAAACCAGGTTATATAATTAATGCGATTGGTAAAAAGATCGCACCAGCACATGACTATCATGCTCAGATCACCTGCCCGATCACATCAATCTGGGCTTCGGATGATGAAATCGCCACTCAAGCAAATGTCAAAGACTTGCTGCGCTTATATCCAAAAGCAGCCACAGAAATGATTGAGCTAAAACCCCAAGAATATGGTCATAAAGGGATTGGCCACATGCTGATGTTCAAGAAATCTCATCAAAACTTATGGCCAGTCATTGAGCAACAGTTATCTGCCTAAAGATGATTTAAATGGCTATTGATAGGTTAATGTGCTTTAATACGCTCAGTATGAGATGAGCCTCTTACAGTATGTGCCTCAGATGTGCATACGACTAGCCCTTAACCATGGGGCTTTTTAATGTCTATATGATTTTAAAGTCGTATTAACCTTTAACCGAAAAATGCAATGATGCTCTGAATCACCACAGCATTCACAATATCAATAAAAAATGCACCACATAGCGGTACGATCAAAAAGGCTTTGTGCGATGGGCCATAGCTATTGGTAACTGCCTGAATATTGGCAATTGCAGTCGGTGTTGCTCCCATACCAAAACCACAATGCCCCGCCACCAATACCGCTGCATCGTAATTTTTCCCCATGATTCTAAAGGTCACAATTGCAGTAAATAGGATCAATACTGCTGTCTGCACCAATAAAATCGTAATAAGCGGGCCTGCCAGATCGGCCAACAACCAGAGTTGTAGTGATAGTAAAGCCATAGATAAATATAAGGATAATGAGGCATTCCCAAATACATCAATGGCGCGATCAAAGATATCGACTTTTAGCACATGCTCCAGGATGTTACGTAAAATCACCCCTGTCCCTAAAGCCCAAACAAAGGTTGGCAGTTCAAACCACCTCCCCTGACTGATTTCTGTCATCTGATTGGCGACAAAAAATACATAGGGCAAACATCCCCAAAGTTGATACCGCATTACTGGCTGTGATCAATCGGGTTTTCTTTGGATATTCAAAGGGTGCAGTGTTAATGTTAGCATCGAGTTGCTGTTCATTGGTTTCCTGCGCCACTGTTTCAGCCAGTTGATTACGTTTAATCAGGTATTTGGCAACCGGACCACCGACAAGTCCGCCAATAATCAAACCAAAAGTAGCACTTGCCATACCAAGGACAATTGCGCCCTGGATCCCATGTTGAGTTTCCAGAACCTCACCCCAGGCACCGGCAGTACCATGACCACCCGTTAAAGTAATCGAGCCAACAATCAGTCCAATTAATGGATCAAGTCCAAGTGCTGTCGCTAAACTCATACTAACCGCATTTTGTACGACTACAAATAAAATGACACAGACCAGAAAGATCAAAAGTGATTTTCCGCCTTCTTTGAGCTTCAAAAAGTCTGCACTTAAACCAACGGAGGTGAAGAACATCAGCATCAGGATGGTTTGAATCTCTGAATTAAATGTGGCGCTGATATTAAAAAATTTATAGAGAATAAAAGCCGCAATCGCTGCGACTAAACCGCCGATCACGGGTTCAGGTAAATTATAGTTTCTAAAGAAGCCAATTTTACTAACCAGATACCGCCCAATAAAAAGAAAAAATACCGCAATTACCAAAGTGCCAAAGGCATCGATCTCATAATTCATAACATTCCCTATTGGCTTTATTTTTATACAGTTTTAGGAAAATAGTATGAAAAATCAATTTTAGAAATGTTATGCAAGTTATTGTTTCTAATAATTGTTTAATTTATAGCCCGAACAGGTGCAATTAATACAATGGAATATCATAGACCCAGTTGCGCGCTTGCTGGTCTGTGATACTTTCACAGACATAATAATCATGATCCCAAGCGTCTTGATGGAAGATTTCCTTTTTATAATAAGTCACGTGTTTACCATTTTCGATACAGATAAAACTGTCGCCTTGGTCTTTGACTTGGGTTCCATTGAGGAACCCACCAATACAGAGGAATCGGGATTGTTTGGGCATAGTTTATTAATTAAAATTATAAAGATGTAAAATCATTCTCTTTTAAAGCATATTTTTCAATAAAATCTGTATATGACTTTAAATTTTGAATAGTTTTTTCGATATCAATTAATTTTGAGGCCTTATCTTTAGTCAAGTATTCAGCCGTAAGAATTGTCATTGTTTCGCCGTTACCAAAACGTGCTGGTTTTTTAAAACTTAAGTTCTCTTGCTTAGCCTTTTCTATATAATATTTATAACAATAATTTCTAAATTTTGTGTAATTTTCAGGTTTCAAAGCATTTATTTTCAAAACAAGTTTATCTTCTTGAATTTGAAGGTATTGCCAACAGCTCTCATTTTTTTGAAAAGCCCACCAATACCCCATGAACCCACCATTTTGATTAGGGACATATCCCCAATCACCACGATTTAATTCTTTTTGCAAATACTTAAAAAATCCTACCCAATTTTTATGATTCCATTCTTCTTTATGAACATATGCATTAACTTCATTTTCTATAGAATATATATAATCTTTGAAATCATTAAAAATATCACTTGGTATAGACGTATAATTGTCTAATACAGAAATTAATCTATCTCTAGAAAAAATCTTAAATCCATCTGCTATTTCTTTTTTATAATTTGACTGGTCATGCGTTTTAAAAAATATTGCTAAAACGTTTTCTTCACCCACCTCTGAAGAAATAATATTTCTATATCTGGTTAGTTGATCTCCATGAGATTTTGTTGCAGTTTTATCTTCAATGACAATAGAATAATTATTTAATTTTAATAAGATATCTATATTTTGATATTGTTTTGAAAGACTAAATTTTTCAATATTCTTTGGCATTTCCTTATTTTCTAATTTAAAAAATTCTGATATTAAGTTTAAAGCACAATTTTTTAAATCCTGATTAATATTATTATATTTAGGATTTGCATGATCTAATAGCCAAAAAATAAAAGCATCTTGTGATAATTCTTTTGTTGCATATGTAAATATATTCGGTTTATGCATTTTTATACTCAAAAAAATAAGGGCTGATTAATCAGCCCTTATTTCTAACTCAATTTAATTTATTTTTCAACAAATTAAGCTAATTGAGCAGCAGCGATTTTCTTAGTATCTACGTCTTTCGCAGCATCTGTATACTCGCTCATCTTGTCGAAGTTCAAGTATTGGTAGATGTCAGCAGACATACTGTCGATTTGAGCAGCGTACTGTTGGTATTCTTCTGGAGAAGGTAATTTACCCAATACAGCAGCAACAGAAGCAAGCTCAGCAGATGCCAGGTAAACGTTCGCACCTTGACCTAGACGGTTTGGGAAGTTACGAGTAGAAGTCGATACACAAGTAGTGTTCGGAGCTACACGTGCTTGGTTACCCATACATAATGAACAGCCTGGCATTTCTGTACGAGCGCCCGCTTTACCATAAGTATTGTAGAAACCTTCTTCCATCAATTGGTGTTCGTCCATACGAGTTGGAGGAGCCAACCATAGACGAGTAGATAAAGAACCACCAGGTACTTTGTCTAGAAGTTTACCAGCTGCACGGAAGTGACCGATGTTCGTCATACAAGAACCGATGAATACTTCATCAATTTTCACACCTTGAACGTCAGAAAGCAGTTTTGCATCATCTGGGTCGTTCGGGCAGCAAAGAACTGGTTCAGTAATCGTAGAAAGGTCGATTTCGTACACTTTAGTGTATTCAGCATCAGCATCAGCTTTAAGAAGTGATGGATTTTCCAACCATTTTTCCATGTTCTCAACACGGCGTGCCATAGTACGAGCATCGCCATAGCCTTGTGAAATCATCCACTTCAGCATAGTGATGTTAGAACGCAGGTATTCAGCAACTTTCTCTTCAGAAAGCGTGATCGCACAACCAGCCGCAGAACGTTCAGCAGAAGCATCAGAAAGTTCGAATGCCTGCTCAACAGTCAGGTCAGTTTCCATTTCTGTCAGGTCGATCTCAAGGATACGGCCAGAGAAGATGTTTTTC
>NZ_DEZM01000035.1:0-7175 GCF_002364825.1 Acinetobacter sp. UBA3132
GCCAGAAAACCTTTTAGCATCGTCTATCCCTCCTTTTTATTTACTATAGGTGAGCTAAAAGGCTAGATATTGACCACAAAATTCAATATGATTGACAAAACACGACAAAAAAAGAATTAAAAAATGCACAGCATACAGGACGATGCAGGCACGGTTTATGGAGGTCTGGGACATTTGTTGCTGGAGTTCTATCTATCCAAACAACTCCCCATTCCAGAAAAACTACTCGCTATACAGGACGTTGAACGCTTTGAATTTGTCATCTGGCGTGAGTTGCTCATGCAATTACAGCAAAAGTTGCAGATTCCTGCCTTAGGCCTGGAAATTGCTAATTTCGTACAACCCCGACATCTGGGCATTATTGCCTATCTGGCGCTGTCCTGTGAAACCTTGGGCGAAGCCATGATGCGCTATCATGACTATCATCGTCTGGTCTATGACGGCAGTCCTTTAGAAGTCCGGGTCGAAAATGACTACCTGTCAATTGCCTGGGTCGATGTTCCTCTAAATCTGGCGACTCAATTGACTGATGAAGTCGCCATGGCATTGATGCTGAAATTTGTACGTTCGCTGATGGCTACCGATGATATTCACTTACATGAAGTTCATTTCCGCCAGCCGACCAACAAGTATCTCAATCTGTATGAACAGTACTTCCGTTGCAAGGTCCGTTTTGATCAGCCAAAGAGTGTGATTTTTATGCATGTTTCTGAACTGACGAAACCATTACGTCAAGGTGACCAGACGCTACAGAAACTGTTAAAACAACAGGCAGAAGCCTTATTGGAAAAACTGCCGAATACTTCACAGATAGATCATCGGATTCAGCAGGCGATCCTGACCGGACTGCAAAAAAACATGTTTCAGATTGAGCATATTGCCCGTCAGTTACACTGGTCGGTTCGGCAGTTGCAGCGTCATTTGCAAAAACAGGGCAAGACCTATCAGCAGCGAATGCAGGAAATCCGTTTTATGCTGGCCCAACAATATTTGACCGATGAAAATCTAAGCCTGCACGAGATTTCCCTGTTATTGGGTTATTCAGAACAAAGTGCCTTCCAGCGTGCCTTTAAGCAGTGGACCCGCCAGACGCCGCAACAGTGGCGCTCAGACTATCTGAAAAACAAAACACAGGAGAAATTTTTAGATTACCCAATATCAAATTTAGATTTTTGAGTAAAAATAATAAAGATAATTCAAGAGAAATAAACTTTTAAACCTGAATAAAAAAAGCTCATAGTAATCCTGAGCTTTTTCTGTTTCACATGGAAGAGTCATGAAATTTTAAAAAATGACCCATTATAAAAATGGATTATCAATTTCCTGAGCGTCATCACGCTGGATCTTGTCAGGCAGATCCGGGGTATTTTCCAGTTGCTGTACCACATCATTGAGTAGCGCCTGCAAGGCCTTGGCTGCTTTCAGTCCGGCCTGATCCTTGGTTAACTGCAAGTTTCCATAAAGGCTGACACAGTCCACATCATTTTCAATGGTCAGGTCATGAATCGCATGTGATTCGGTGCCGTTTTCATAAGGTTTAAACATTTTTTCTGTCGCTTCCTTGTTGTTTTTTAATTGTACCGGACAGATTTATGCTACCTGAATCCTGTCTGGCACAACAGAATTATTTCAAAAGCTGTAAAATGAACTGTAGCACTGCTTCCAGCAACTGCTTGATCAATGCACCTTGCGGATCATTATTGTCTGCTGCGTCACTAGTGGAGCCCTCAGATGTTGAAGTATTCCCGCTCACAGACGTACGACCTCCACCAGAACGTTTGAATTCCTCTTGTAATGCTTCCAGGTCACTCTTGGATACATCTTCGGCGCACTGGCTTTCTGCATCCCAGTTTGCATAGGTGATAGGCTTATTGGCCTTCACCTCGCTGGCTTTCAAAGGCAGCTTATAGGTATTACGTTTCTGTTCTTCAGTCAGTTGCGGGAAGATGTTGATATTAACCAGTTCCTCCAGGGCACAGACGCTGATGATCTGGACTTTTGGTGCCGGATTTTTCAGGTTGTTATCCACATAATACACCCCGGCTGCACCAGTTTTCGGCATATATACCGCTTTATAGGTCGCATTCGGTACGATTACGCCTTTGCCAATCGTCTCCAGCTTTTTCGCGCTATAAACCGGTCCCGTAACCACATAGACATCCTGTTTCTGTTTAGTCACCACCGCACGGGTGGCTTCTTCCAGTTCACGCCACGCCTGCTGATTGTTCTTCGGGGCTTGCGGTACCATGTTGGCTAAGGAGAAACTGTCAAACTGTGCCTGCTTGGTTGGCATATCAGCATTTGGCGCCATATGGCCACGGTCATAGCCAGTACCACGGTAATCTGCCAGAGTTGCACGATGCGCCGAACTGACACGTTCTTCCTCATGGAAGCTGTCTTCACGCGGAATCTTTTGACTCAGGCGAGATGGCGTCAGTAATTCTGCCACCCATAATGGTGTTTTGGAGACACCAGAATACATGACATTAAAGCCGTTAAAGCACAGTGCATAGCTGTTCTTTTTTAAGCTGTCCTTCATTAAGTAAGGTGGCACATCCCGGTAAAACTGATCCAGACAGGCAGAATTTGATGGTGAAGACAGCGATACCCACTGGCTGATTTTTTCTTGACCAAAGGCAATCGCAAAACTACCCGATGCCACCACACCCAGGATAATTTTTACAGTATTTTCGTTAAGGAACCGAAAGACAGGATTTTTTTTGGTACGTTGCTTCTTGGCCATGATTACAGCTACTTTAGAACATCTACAGCGGGTGTTGCCGAGCTTAACAAGCCCTGTAAGCCGTGTATATCATGACATTTCTAATCGCTTAACAAATAAGCGATATGTAAATAAACATCCATTAAGTATGTAACAGCCTGTCGGTTTTTTACGAATACTTGAACTAGATTTCAACCCATTTATGTAGCTTTCCTTGCTGCCTACTCTTTAATTATGCAATTGTAAGAACCTCTAATTCCTCGAAGAAATATACGAAGGAGCATTGTGATGTTATCGCTGAAGAAAAACTCCCATACTTGCAAAACTCATTATTCAAAATTACTGGCTCTAGGTGTATTTACCAGTGTAATGAGCCTCAGTGCATTGGCTGAACCACGGGTACAGCCGGGCGAAACATTAGAAAGCCTGTCCAAGGCACGAATTAGCACCACTGTAAACGGTCAGAATGCTTCTCTGGAAAATTTGGTCAATTCTGGTCAGATTCGTTTAGTGCAGCCAAGTCAGGCACCTGCTATGCAAAATAATCCGTCGTCTGGCATACAATCTGGTCAGCCGGGCATGTCTCAGGCTCCGGGTATGATGCGCCATTCTCAAGATCCTGCCATGATGCGACAAGGTGCAACTCCAGACATGCAGCAGCCCAACGATCCCCGTACTCTGCCTGAGATGCAGCAAGATTCCCCGATGACACCAGCAGGCTCTACTGCTCCAGGTGTAACTACTCCATAACGGGTCTGAAACAGATATTAAAAAACCAGAGCTGAACTCTGGTTTTTTTCATTTTAAATATTGTTGCTAGATTTCGATCTGGCTACCAAGTTCCACCACCCGGTTAGTTGGAATCTGATAGAAATCACTCACCGGACTGGTATTACGTTGCATTGAAATAAACAGTTTTTCACGCCATGGTGACATGCCTTCTCCGATTGCATGAATTACCCGGTCACGAGAGATAAAGAAACTGATCTGCATCAGATCATAGTCAAAGCCCCATTCCGTGTAGGCTTGCTTGACCGCCCGTGGAATATCAGGCTGATCCTTGAAACCGAAATAGGCATAAATCCGGTAAAAATGCTCATTCAGCTTTTCAACTTCTACCCGATCTTCCTCTCCCACAAAGGGAATATCCCGGGTAATCACCGTGACCATGATATTACGTTGATGCAGTACCTTGTTATGCTTGATGTTATGCAGCATGGCATGTGGTACGACATCCGGAGTTCCGGTCAGGAAAATGGCATCTCCCGGCACAAACTGGGTACCGCCACCGGTAGAAACACTCTTGATAAATAGCTCAATTGGCAAGGTATTTTGCTGCATACGTTTGAGTAACAGTTCGCGGCCATCCTTCCAAGTCATGAGTATCGTAAACAATACTGCGCCAAGCATGATTGGCACCCAGCCACCCGAATAGATTTTCAGTGAAGTAGATGCGACAAAAATCAGATCGAGCGCCAGAAAAGGAGCCGCGAATAATAGTACTTTCCAGATTGGCCAGCGCCAGAAACCATAAGCCAAAATAGAGATCAAGATCGTGCCACAGAGCATGGTCATGGTTACTGCCACCCCATAGGCGCTGGCAAGTCTCGCACTGTTCTCAAATAACAAAATCAGAATCACGACCGAAATAAACAGCATCCAGTTAATGAATGGCAGATAAATCTGGCCACGTTCTTCAGCTGAAGTGTGTTTCACGCTCAAACGTGGTAAATAGCGCAGCTGAATTGCCTGATTGACCATCGAGAATACCCCGGTAATCACGGCTTGTGAGGCAATGACCGCAGCAGCCGTTGCCAGACCAATCATTGGATACAGGCTCCATTCCGGCAGCAGCATATAGAATGGATTAGCCAAAGCTTCTGGACTACGTAGCAGAAGCGCACCCTGCCCTGCATAATTGAGTAACAGACATGGCAAGACAATAATGAACCAGGCCAGACGAATTGGCAGGCGACCAAAATGTCCCATATCTGCATAAATCGCTTCGCCTCCGGTCATGGTCAGAATCACTGCGCCCATGGTCAGGAAAGCCACATAAGGTTGATCTACCACAAAATGATAAGCCCAATAAGGGTTAATCATATGCAGGACTGTCGGCGTCTGGATGATACTCCATAGACCAAAGCCACCAATCGACAGGAACCACAGTAAAGTCAGTGGACCAAAAAATTTACCCATGGTCCCGGTGCCATGACGCTGTACCAAAAACAGGCCAGCAATAATTCCAATGGATAAAGGCTCCAGCCATTTATTAAACACTGGCGTAGCAATACTCAATCCTTCAATGGCAGAGAGTACAGAAATCGCAGGTGTAATAATCCCGTCACCAAAGAACAATGAAGCACCAATAAAGCCTAAAGCAATCAGATAAATCTTTTTCTTATCCGAGATTAGTGTTGTCCGCAGGTTGAGGGCCAGCAGTGACATGATGCCGCCCTCACCATTGTTGTCAGCACGCATGATGATGGTGACGTATTTAAAACTCACTGTCAGCATGATGCACCAGAAGATCAGGGAGAGAATGCCCAGTACCGAGGCTTCGCTGATGGCAAGATGCGAGGTCAGGAAACATTGGCGCAGTGCATAAAGAGGACTGGTACCAATATCACCAAAAACGACCCCAAGCGCAGCCAGCGTAATGACTGGTAAAGCTGCTTTTTGTGCAGTACTTTGCATATATTGTCTTCGTTTTAGAAAGTATTTTTGCGAATCATAGCACTGCCTCCAAACTTTTTCTGCAAATCAATTGTTTCAAGCTTGGCAGACTGGTTTTTTTTCTATATCATCCACCGCCATGGTGAAGTGTCCGAGTGGCTGAAGGAGCACGCCTGGAAAGTGTGTATACGTTAATAGCGTATCGAGGGTTCGAATCCCTCTTTCACCGCCAAATATCATTATCATGTAGCCACATGATGTCTTAAAAGGCTTAAATCTAAAGGGTTTAAGCCTTTTTTGTTGGCTGTAATTACATATCATGCTGCAATTTCACTATTGGCTATTCCTCAACGCCTTCATTTTTAGCTTTTAGAAAAGAAAAAATATTTAATCAGATTCTTTAATTTTTATGGCTTAATAAAGGAAAATTCATTAAGTTGTTGGCTAAATTCCATTTTTAGATGTTACAGCAATTTTAATTTTATGAACCATTATCAAGCTTGTAATATTCTGCCAATTGTTTGAAAAGTGATCTAATATAAAATGTGTAATCAGAAGCTCGCTGTAGTTTCTTTTCCAATTTAATACCTCCTTCCTTATGATGGAGGTATTTTTTTTATTTAAAAAAATCAGTTCTTATACAGTGGTGAATTCTCTTATACTCTTATTATTCAGCCCCGGATAACAACTAGAAAAGACGATGAAAAAACTAACCTTTACTACCCTGCTCGTTATGTTTGTTATTGCTGGTTGCCAAAAGCAGCCTGAGCAGGCAGAAGCCGCAATGTCGACAGATAAAAACTCTGTAGATGTCATTCAGTTTGAACAGGCGGATCAGAAAATCAGTGGTTTTCTGGACCAGTTAGATAACCCGGCTACACCTATGGAACTTCGCAAGAAAATCATTTGCGAAGATTATCCTGAGGTGTATTTTAAAGAATATGTACCTGCCTTTATAAAAATTGCGCCAGAAAACACAAAAGAACAGTTAGCACAGGATTTGAAGCTGGCACTGGATTTTTATAAGAAGAAGGACAATGTCGTTTGCTAATGCTTGTCTTTTAATTAATGAACAAATGAATTGCCCTCTTTTCCCTATATATATTTCATGAAAGTTATACAAAAAATTCAGTTACTGAATTCTAACTTGGCATAAAAATAGCTTAATTTTATTGTCATCATCGCTATGTTATGTTGCTCTTAGCGGGCACATAAAAGGAGAACAAAAACCAGTAGATCCAACCAACCACGCCATTGATCTTGATTCAAACTAAAAGCTAAAAGATAGACACACTGCTATTCGGGAGCGAACATGAATAACAGCGCAAACTATGCAAAACAGATCAAAAATGCTAAACGTGGCGGTTACACTCCGACCATTGCCAAAGACGTCAACAAACATAAGATTCAAAAAGCCCTCAGACTCATCGAACAGTGGAGAAGCCTCGCTCAAGAACTCAAACCCCAAATGCAGTTTGACATGGCCTTTACCTTGGAGGAATGTGCTCAGGATCTGGACCGTATCCTAAAAAGCCGATAAACCTAGTTTTTATTCATCTCTGAAACCAGTTTAAATTTTCCACCCTCGCCCACACTTTCGCATGTGGGCGATTTTCATGAATCCAGCTGATGTATTTCAAGTTTTGCAGCTTTTCGTATCATGCAGAATTCAATCAAACTTAAAATTTTACCAAAGCATTTAAACGGTTATTTTTTGGCTTGCATCACCTCAAAAAATCTGTAGAATGCACACCACAACGCCGGCATAGCTCAGTTG
>NZ_DEZM01000060.1:0-1350 GCF_002364825.1 Acinetobacter sp. UBA3132
TCATATAAAACAAAGGTTGGTTAAAGGTTTGTTTTTGTATATAGCTGAATAATATTAAAAAATTTACAAATTTCTTAATTTTATAAACCATTGTTTTTAATGTTTATCTTATGTTTTTATGCATTATATTTTTTTAGTCTAATATGAAATTAAATAAAAATATTCTTATATAAATATACGATTTAAAAATCCAGTTATTCAACTTGGGATTTTCTTTTAAGCGTAGTGAATAAGGAATAAATATATGCAATTAACGGAAGAGCAATTGCTAGCAGCATACAAAAGAATGCGCGACATTCGTGAATTTGAGGATCGACTTCACGATGAAAACAATACAGGTGATATCCCAGGTTTCATCCACCTTTATAGCGGTGAGGAAGCTGTTGCCGTAGGGATCTGTGAAAATTTAACAGATAAGGACTTCATTACCTCAACACATCGTGGTCACGGACATTGTATTGCAAAGGGCTGTGACATTCACGCCATGATGCTAGAAATTTTTGGTAAAGATGATGGTTTGTGTCGTGGTAAAGGCGGCTCAATGCACATTGCGGACTTAGATAAAGGCATGCTCGGTGCAAACGGTATTGTGGGTGGTGGTCCACCTTTGGCTATTGGGGCAGCTTTAAGTGCTAAAACACTCAAAAATGGTGGGATTGGTCTATCTTTTACCGGTGATGGCGGTTCAAATCAGGGCTTAACTTTTGAAGCCATTAATATGGCTGTTGTGTTAAAGCTTCCTGTCATTTTTGTTTTTGAAAATAACGGTTTTGGTGAAGGTACTGCACATGATTATGCCGTAGGCAGTAAAGATATTGCAGGCCGAGCAGCAGGTTTTGGCTTACCCGCTGAAAAAGTAGATGGAACAGACTTTTTTGCTGTGTATGAGGTTGCACAAAAAGCCATTGAACGTGCCCGCCGTGGTGAAGGGCCGAGTGTGATTGAAACGGTAACCAACCGATTTTATGGACATTTTGAAGGTGATCCAGGGCTTATCCGTTCTAAAGAAGAACTGGATTATGTCAAAGAACATAAAGATCCATTGAAAATATTCCGCGAAAAAGTCAAAGACAAAATTGACGAAGCCAAGCTCGATGCGATTGACGCTCAGTCTAAAGCCAATGTAGACGATGCCGTTGCAAAGGCACGTGCAGCTAAGTACCCAGAAGCCTCTCAGTTACTTACCGATGTATACGTCTCTTACTAAAGGAATAGTAGAAAAATGCCAAATAAAAGTTATCGAAACGCGATTAAAGAAGCAATTGAATTAGAAATGCGCCGAGACCCAAGTGTCATTGTGGTCGGTGAAGATGTTCGTGGTGGACATGGTGGTAAAAATACCGATGATAA
>NZ_DEZM01000060.1:1431-6445 GCF_002364825.1 Acinetobacter sp. UBA3132
ATAAGCTGGAAGGTTTTGGCGGTGTACTTGGTGTAACCAAAGGCTTATGGACTGAATTTGGTTCTGAACGAGTCATTGATACTCCAATTACAGAATCAGCGATTATTGGTATGGCGGCAGGTGCTGCTGCAACGGGTTTAAGACCTGTGGCAGATTTAATGTTTATGGATTTTTACGGCGTGTGTTATGACATGCTGTATAACCAAGCAGCTAAATTTCGCTACATGTTTGGCGGCAAAGCCAAAGCGCCACTCGTTGTACGTGGCATGATTGGTGCAGGTTTTTCCGCAGCAGCGCAGCATTCTCAGTCGCCATATAACGTGTTTGCCTCAGTGCCTGGTTTAAAAGTGGTGGTGCCTTCAAGTGCCTATGATGTAAAAGGGTTGTTGATTCAAGCCATTCGAGATGACGACCCAGTAGTCTTTTGTGAACACAAGTTGTTGTACGACATTAAGGGCGAAGTGCCAGATGAGTCCTACACTATTCCTTTTGGTGTCGCAAATTACACCCGTGAAGGTACTGATATCACCATTATTGCCTTAAGTTTGATGGTACATCGTGCCAATGAAGTCGCTGATAAGCTCGCAAAAGAAGGCATTTCGGTTGAAGTGGTTGACCCTAGAACCATTTCACCATTAGACGAAGATGGCATTTTAGAGTCAGTAGCTTCAACAGGTCGTGTGGTGATTGTAGATGAATCAGCAGCACGTTGTGGTTTCGGACATGATGTGGCTGCGCTTATTGCCCAGAAAGGCTTTCATTATCTTAAAGCACCAATCGAATTAGTCACTCCACCACACTCACCCGTACCATTTTCACCAGTACTAGAAAAAGAATGGCTACCTAGTGTAGAACGCATCGAACAGGCTGTACGCAAGACGTTGGAGGCTTAGGATGAGCGAAATTAAAACTTTAGAAATCCCAAAATGGGGTTTGTCCATGGAAGAGGGTACGATTGCCCAATGGCTGATTCAGGAAGGTACCCAATTTAGTAAAGGACAGGAAATTTGTGAAATTGAAACCACAAAAATCGTCAATGTATTGGAGGCACCTTTTGATGGCCTGCTACGAAAAATTATTGCTAACGATGGTGACACACTGGTCGTAGGTGGAGTCATTGCAATTTGTGCAGACGCTCAAGTTTCCGATGCAGAAGTTGAAGCATTTGCACAGTCTTTAGGTGGAACACCTGCTGTAACTGAAAATAAAGCGGTAGCAGCGGTTCCTGAAAAAGTCGATGTGGCTCAAGTTGAAAGCAAAGTACAAGCTGCTCCTAAACAGAACAGTGTTGGTAATGGATCAAAAGCGGTGACTCAGGGCGGATATTCTATTCCTGATGAGTTACAAGGCTACCAACAAAGCGATGATATTTTTGCAACGCCACATGCCTTGAAATTGGCTGAAAAGCATAATGTAAACTTGGCTCAGATTACGGGTTCTGGACGTGAAGGCCGTATCAGTGTTCAAGATATTCAGGCCGCAGTTCAAGCTGCTGGTGGTTCTTGGCCAGATGTACGTCATCAAGCTAGTACGAAAGCCGCGAAATCTAAAGCAGATGATAGTGATGTTCTAGCAACACCTGTTGCTCGCCGTTTGGCAAAACAATGGGGCATTAATTTGCATGATTGTCGTGCATCGGGTTCACGTGGACGAGTCTGTAAGGAAGATGTTGAAGCTGTATATCAACGTGAAAACCCTGTACAAGCTCAACATACTGAGTATGCGCATCCAACAGAGTCAGCAAAATTCACCACCGTAGCTATGAATGGTATGCGTAAAGCAATCGCTGCACGGCTACAAGCGGCAAAACGCAATGCACCACATTTTCGCTTAACGATAGACTTAAATGTTGAGTCGGTTCAGGCTTTGCGTCAGCAAATTAACAGTACTGTACCGCAAGTCAAACTGTCCATTAATGATATGCTGATTAAAGCTGCTGCTGCTGCACTGATTAAAGTTCCACAAGTTAATGTTCAGTTTGATGAAGAGAATCAGCAGATTTTACAGTTTGAACAGGCTGATATTTCGGTTGCTGTAGCCATCGAAAATGGACTGATCACGCCAATTATTAAAGCAGCGAACCGTAAATCTTTGGCGCAAATTTCCAATGATATGCGTGATCTGGCGACACGTGCCAAAACTGGAAAATTGGCACCTGATGAGTTTCAAGGGGGCAGTTTCAGTATTTCCAATTTGGGCATGCTTGGTATTCAACAGTTTGATGCCATTATTAACCCGCCTCAAGGTGCAATTCTAGCCTTAGGTGCAGCAGAGAAACGTGCTGTCGTTGAAAATGATGAGATTGTTGTTCGTGAAATGGTGACCGCAACATTGTCTTGTGATCATCGTGTCATTGATGGTGCGTTGGGTGCTCAATTCTTATCGGCATTTAAGCAGTTTGTCGAAAATCCTGCATTAATTTTGGTGTAGGAGGAATAGTCATGTCAGATACACAATTTGATCTTGTGGTTATTGGTGCTGGTCCTGGAGGATATGTCGCTGCGATTCGCGCAGCGCAACTGGGATTAAAAACGGCAATCGTTGAAAAACAACACTTAGGCGGAGTATGTCTTAATTGGGGATGCATTCCAACCAAGGCATTATTGAGCGGGGCTGTGCTTGCGCAGCAGTTCAAACATGCAGGGCAGTTTGGCTTTACGCTTAACGCGATTGATTTTGATATTCAAAAACTGGTCCATCATAGCAGACAGGTTTCTGAGCAACTGGTGCAAGGTATCGGTCAACTATTGAAAAAAAATCAAATCACTGTTTTTAACGCAGCAGCCCAGTTTATTGCCAAAGAGCAATTAGAGCTTACAGATGCGAATGGTCAAAAACAGCAGATTTCAGCACCGCATATTATTGTCGCAACAGGCGCACGTGCGGCCAATTTGCCTCATATTCCTGTAGATGGCCATCAGGTCTGGAGTTATAAAGAGGCTTTAGTTCCAGAACAATTACCAAAATCTTTACTGGTCATTGGTTCGGGTGCTATAGGCAGTGAGTTTGCAAGCCTATACCAAGACTTAGGCTGCCAAGTCACCTTGGTTGATATTGCAAAGCAGATTCTTCCTAGCGAAGACATTGAAGTTGCGAAGTATGTACAAAAGCAATTTGAACAGCAGGGTATGCAGGTTTTAACCGAAGCGACTGTAAAAAAAATAGAAACTGATCAGGCTCAAGTACATTGTCATATTGAAACTGCCACAGGTGTACAAATCATTACTGTTGAAAAGGTGCTTTCAGCTATTGGCGTGAAACCAAATGCTGAAAATCTTGGCCTAGAAGCTTTAGGTGTCGAATTAGAGAATGGTTTTATTAAAGTCGACTCATGGTGCAAAACTAATATTGTGGGCGTATATGCAATTGGCGATGTTGCAGGCGCACCGTGTTTGGCACACAAGGCCAGTCACGAGGCTATTCTTTGTGTGGAGAAAATTGCAGGTTTAGATCATGTACATGCTTTAGATCGTACACAAATTCCGGGCTGTATTTTTACCCATCCGCAAGTGGCCAGTATTGGTTTGACAGAACAGAAAGCGAAAGCTACGGGCTTGAATATCAATGTGGGTAAGTTTCCTTTACAAGCGAATGGTAAAGCATTGGCTTTGGGCGATAGCGCAGGATTTATTAAAACCATTTTTAGTCAGGAAACGGGTGAATTGTTGGGTGCTCACATGGTTGGACATGAAGTCACCGAACACATTCAAGGTTTTGCCATCGCGAAATACCTAGAAGCTACAGATGAAAGCTTAGCGCAGGTCATTTTCCCTCATCCTACTTTGTCTGAGGCGATGCATGAGTCGGTCTTGTCGGCGATGCAACGTGCAATCCATATTTAAGGAGTCGCAACATGCCTAGAGGTTTAAACAACAAAGTTGCTTTAATTACGGGTGCGGCACAAGGCATTGGACGTGGTATTGCCTTACGTTTAGCACAAGAAGGTGTTCATATTGCCTTGGTCGATCTTCATCAAGAAAAGTTAAATACTGTTCAAAAAGAGGTTGAAGCCTTTGGCGTAAAAGCCACCACATTTATTGCGGATATTTCAGATCCAATACAAATCAGTGACGCTATTAATCATGCAGAATCGACACTTAATGGTTTTGATATCATGATTAATAATGCAGGTATTGCACAAGTCAAAGCTTTGGCAGAAGTAACGCCGAGTGAATTTACCCAAATTATGAACATCAATGTCGGTGGTGTACTTTGGGGGATTCAAGCCGCAGCAAATAAATTTAAACAACGCCAACAGGCTGGAAAAATTATTAATGCATGCTCAATAGCAGGTCATGAAGGTTTTGCTTTGCTCGGTGTTTATTCGGCAACTAAATTTGCAGTTCGTGCATTGACGCAAGCTGCGGCTAAAGAATATGCCAGTGCTAAAATTACTGTAAATAGTTATTGTCCGGGTGTTGTGGGTACAGACATGTGGGTCGAAATAGATCAGCGGTTCTCTGAAATTACAGGCTCACCAGTTGGTCAAACGTATAAAAAATATGTAGATGGTATTGCTTTAGGACGTGCTGAAACACCAGATGACGTGGCTGCATTAGTTGCATTTTTAGCCAGTGAGGATGCAAACTACATTACAGGTCAGTCTATTTTGACAGATGGTGGAATGGTTTACCGTTAACATCAATATAAGGAATACACAATGAAAGCGGCTCGTTTTTATGACCGAGGGGATATTCGAATTGAAGATATCCCTGAACCGAAAGTACTTCCAGGCACAGTTGGAATTCAAGTTGCGTGGTGTGGTATTTGCGGTACAGATTTACATGAATTCATGGAAGGTCCTATTTTTATTCCACCTTGTGGTCACCCACACCCAATTTCGGGAGAATCTGCACCTGTAACAATGGGACATGAATTTTCAGGCGTGGTTTATGCAGTTGGAGAGGGTGTAGATGATATCCAAATTGGGCAACATGTCGTAGTTGAACCCTACATTATTGCTGACGATGTGCCGACTGGCCCCAATGATAAGTATCATTTATCAAAAAATATG
>NZ_DEZM01000037.1:0-9350 GCF_002364825.1 Acinetobacter sp. UBA3132
CCCTCGGGTAAATCTTTGGGTAAATTAAACAGATTGGACCGAATCAGGCAGTCTTCAACATGACGGACGATTCTTGAGGCAGTCGGTTCTGAAACCCCATAACTCGTAGCAACGTGAAATAATGTCCGGTATTCACGCCAATAGCTCAGACAGAGTAAAACCTGATCTTCTACACTTAACTTAGATGGTCTACCTTTAGCAGGGACATGCATTTTCAGTTGTTCAACCATTAAATCAAAGGTTGACCATGAGATGCAGGTGTATCGCTTAAACTGTGTTTCAGAAAGCTTCTTTGAATCGATGTATTTCATCCGCAGATTATGCATGAATATTGAAAATTCTTCGGTACAAATAAGCAGCAAAAAAGTAGATCATTTTTTGATTTATGAAAGAGATCTAATGATAACGATAAATTAGAACTCCTCATGATGCGGTTAATCCTCACAATTTTAATTTTTATAGTCTCGCTTCCTGCGCTGTTTTTTTACGGACTATTTTTATACAGTATTTTTTTCCCAAGTTTACCCATGGATTATCCTTTAACCGTCAAATTTTTTATGCTGACAGGAGTGCTCGCGTGGGGAATGCTATTTTATATGGCTATTTTATGGATTAAAAATCGTCAAATACCTAAAGAATTTTCAGCCAGTACAACACTATTGGCCATTTTAGGGTTAATTCCATTTATGATTCGACTAGACGCCATTATGTTTTTGGCATTACCTGCTTTCTTATTTGTAATTTATCTTTGTCATTATAGTTGGTCTACTCCAGTAACGACCAAACACACATAAAGGTGTTTCAATCTTATCTTTAAACATGCATTTCAAAATATATAAAAAATCAGCATTCCTCAGTGAAAGAGTTTAGAAAACGTGAACTTCCTGTCATACTACCTGGCATAAAGGAAACATCTAGTTAGAGGTAATTATCGTGATTTCAGTGGGTATTGTGGGTGGCACAGGTTATACAGGCGTTGAACTTTTACGTCTATTACTGCGACATCCAAACGTTAGCGTCAAAGCACTGACATCACGTACCGAAGCAGGTCGCCGTGTAGACGATATGTTCCCAAGCCTGCGTGGTCATACTGATCTTGAATTTTCTGATCTCAGCCTTGATTTATTAAAATCTTGTGATGTCGTATTTTTTGCGACACCACATGGCGTTGCTATGAAACATGCAGAAGAACTGCTAGCTGCAAATACCAAGGTAATTGACCTTGCCGCAGATTTCCGTTTACAGAATTTGGCACAGTTTGAAAAATGGTATGGCATGCAACATGCTTGTCCATCTATATTACAAGATTCTGTATATGGTCTGTCTGAACTGAATCGTGACAAGATCAAACAGGCGAATGTGATTGGTAACCCGGGTTGTTATCCAACAACCGTGCAGCTCGGCCTTGCACCAGTATTAAAATCTGCGGAAGCCTTAGTGAAACCTGAAAGTATTATTATTGATGCTAAATCAGGAGTTTCAGGCGCAGGTCGTAAAGCCAGCCTAGGCATGATCTATTCTGAAAATGCAGATAACTTTAAAGCTTATGGCGTAGCAGGTCACCGTCATCATCCTGAGATTGTAGAAGCGTTAGAAAATATCTCAGGTCAAAAAGGTGTATTTGACCATATTTTATTTGTACCACATCTGGTGCCAATGATTCGCGGTATGCTGTCAACTATTTACATTGACCTGACTGAAGCAGGCCAGATAGCAGATTTGCAGGCACTCTATGAACAGTTCTATGCCAATGAACAGTTCGTTGATGTCATGCCATCAGGCAGTTCGCCAGAAACCCGTTCAGTACGTGGTGCCAATGAACTCCGTATTGCACTGTACAAGCCTCAACCAACGAAACTGGTTATTCTGGTAGCACAAGATAACCTGGTGAAAGGTGCAGCAGGTCAGGCGGTACAGAATATGAACCTGATGTTTGGCTTTGCTGAAAACGCTGGCTTGCAAAACATTGCTTTATTACCATAAAAAACGTATTACAACTTCACACACATTTGAATTTCGACTTAAATGTGTGTCTTGAAAAAGATAGAAGAGATGACAATGCCGAATACTGAACCTCACGATCTGACCACAGATGACAAGAAGAAAATGCCATTTCTGAAAGGGAACACGCCACTTGCGATAGGTGCTGCAATTCTGGTACTGAGTAGTGGTTTACTTGGCTATTCGGTAGGTCATCGTCAAGGTCTGACCGTTGTAGGTTTTGAGGCGGATGCTGAACAGCTGGTTGAGGTTGTACAAAAGCAGAAAGCCAGTCTGGAAACCCTGAATAAAACCCTGAATACAGCAACGCAGGAACGTGATCTGGCCGTAAGTAATGCCAATGACCTGTATCTTGCGATGAATAAAACCCGTGATGAATATACGCAGGCAGAAAGCCTGGCGACCTTATATCGTGAAGTACTGCGTCAGCGTGGTGGTATGCCTTTATCTGTTCAGCATCTGGCAGTAAAGCCTCTACCTGAAAATGCCTTTGAATATCAGCTTGATCTGATTCAGGTAAGTCCAAGCAAGGGGCGTGTTTCCGGTTCGGTTGAATTGCGCCTGATTAGGGGAACTGAAATTTTAATTGTGCCTTTGGCAGATAAAAACTTCAATTTCGAAAATTATGAACGTCTGACTGGTCGTTGGACAATGCCGAAAGGTTTTGTACCAGAATTTATAGAAGTTCGACTGACTGGTACAAGCAAGCCTGTTACCCGCCGTTTTAGCTGGAGTAAGGGCGAGGCAATTGAAAATCAATCTGCATTCCTGTCAGAGATTCCTCAGACAGAAGCCAATGCAAACTAAAGTGTGAAATGTAAATCTTATGCCTAGCAACAAGCGTCATATTTGTTTAAGTGAAATCAAGAACTCTTTTAATCAGTCCGGTGTGGTTGACTGGCACATAAGCCCACGCTTGGCAAACGACCCTTTTCATGACGAAGATGCTGATATTACAGTACAAACAGCACCGCCAGAGTTGAAGCGTCCACCGATGTATGCGGTGGTATTGATGAATGACGATTACACCCCAATGGAGTTTGTAATTGAAATTTTACAACAATACTTTGCAATGAATCTTGACCAAGCTACGCAAGTAATGCTAACTGTACATTATGAAGGAAAAGGTGTTGCTGGCGTCTATCCAAGAGACATTGCGGAAACGAAAGCGAACCAGGTCAATAATTACGCTCGATCACAAGGTCATCCTTTACTTTGCCAGATAGAGCCTAAAGATTAAGGGGGTTGCATGCTCAGTCGTCAATTAGAAGTATCACTACGTTTGGCTGTTAGCATGGCTCGTCAAAAGAGACATGAGTTTCTGACAGTAGAACATTTATTATTGGCTTTACTCGACAACGATTCTGCCGTGAATGCCCTTAAAGCATGCGGTGCAGACATTATTGTGCTGCGCAAAGAACTTGAAGAATACGTAGAACAACACACTCCAAAACTCGGCGAAAATAACGATCAGGCACCTCATCCGACTGAAAGTTTTGACCGGATCCTGCAGCGTGCCATTTTCCATGTACAGTCAAGTGGTGGAGACCGTACGGTAGAAGGTGCGGACATTCTAGTTGCGATGTACTCAGAGCGTGATTCGTTTGCAGTGTATTTGCTGAAACGTCATCAGATTAACCGTTTAACCTTGACTCAATATCTGTCGCATGGCACCCGCAAGGAAGAAGTGCAGAACGAAGAAGAAATTGAAGAACTGGACGGCGAAACCGGATCATCGAATGCATCGGGTCCACTAGATCTGTACACCACTAACCTGAATCACGAAGCGCAAAAAGGTAAAACTGATCCCCTGATTGGTCGTGAAAAAGAAATTGAGCGTGCTGCACAAATTCTTTGTCGTCGCCGTAAAAATAATCCGTTGCTGGTCGGTGATCCGGGTGTGGGTAAAACATCCATTGCTGAAGGTCTGGCTTGGCTGATTGTCAATGGTAAAGCCCCTAAACCACTAGAAAATGCCGAAATCTATAGTCTGGATATCGGTGCACTGGTGGCAGGAACCAAATACCGTGGTGACTTCGAAAAACGTCTGAAACAACTTCTCAATGCCTTGAAGAAAAAACCGGATGCGGTGCTGTTCATTGATGAGATTCATATGATCATCGGTGCAGGTTCCAGCATGGGTAGTACCATGGATGCTTCGAACCTGATTAAGCCAGCACTGGCAAATGGTTCATTGCGTTGCATAGGTTCGACCACATTCCAGGAATACCGTCAGGTCTTTGAAAAAGATCATGCTTTATCGCGCCGTTTCCAGAAAATTGATGTGAATGAGCCTTCTATCTCTGAAACTATTGATATTTTACGTGGTCTGAAATCTAAGTTTGAAGATTTCCATCATGTTCAATATGAAGATCAGGCTTTGGTATCAGCGGTAGAACTGTCAGCGAAGTTTATTAATGACCGTTTCTTGCCAGATAAAGCCATTGATGTGATCGATGAAGCGGGTGCGCAACGCCGTTTAAAAGCCGAGCAAGACGATAGCATGATTACGGTAGAAAATATCGAAGACATCGTGTCGAAAATTGCCCGTATTCCACCAAAAACAGTTTCTAAAGATGACAAGACTGTATTAGAAAACCTTGAGCGTGATTTGAAACGTGTGGTCTTCGGTCAGGATGAAGCCATTGAAGCACTCGGTTCCGCAATCAAGCTGTCTCGGGCAGGTCTGAAATCTCCTGATAAGCCAGTCGGTAGTTTTGTCTTTGCTGGTCCAACGGGTGTCGGTAAAACTGAAGTCACCAAGCAATTAGCAAAACTGATGGGCGTGGAGCTGGTTCGTTTCGATATGTCTGAATATATGGAACGTCATGCGGTATCCCGTCTGATTGGTGCACCTCCAGGCTATGTTGGTTTTGACCAAGGTGGTTTGTTGACCGATGCGATTCACAAGAATCCGCATTGTGTATTACTACTCGATGAAATTGAAAAGGCACATCCGGATGTATTTAACCTGTTGCTGCAAATTATGGATCATGGCTCGT
The DNA here is from genome assembly GCF_002364825.1 of Acinetobacter sp. UBA3132. Classification (NCBI taxonomy): domain Bacteria; kingdom Pseudomonadati; phylum Pseudomonadota; class Gammaproteobacteria; order Moraxellales; family Moraxellaceae; genus Acinetobacter; species Acinetobacter sp. UBA3132. The sequence goes on from NZ_DEZM01000037.1 coordinate 5,004, forward strand.
TGACCGATAACAACGGTCGCAAGTCAGACTTCCGTAATGTGGTGCTTGTACTGACCACCAATATTGGCGCAGAAAGCATTTCACGTGTCAGTATCGGTTTCATGGAACAAGACAACAGCAATGATAACCAGGAAGCGATGAAAAAAGCATTCTCACCTGAATTCCGTAACCGTCTCGATGGTGTGATCCAGTTCAAGGCCTTGCCAAGTACGATCATTGAAAATGTAGTCGACAAGTTCTTAACCGAGTTGCAGGCACAGCTAGATGAGAAGAAAGTTATTCTGGAAGTGGATCAGAGTGCACGTGAATGGATGGCTGAAAATGGTTATGACCGTTTAATGGGTGCTCGTCCAATGCAGCGTCTGATTCAGGAACATCTGAAAAAACCATTGGCAGAAATGATTCTGTTTGGTGAGCTGGCAGATAATGGCGGTAATGTTGCTGTATCTGTGAAGAAAGAAAATGGCAAAGCTGTAGGCTTGAAACTTGAAGTGTTTGAAGATCAGACTGCTGAACCAGCCTAAATTCTACTCATCGTGAAATAACCCGTGCTTGCACGGGTTATTTTATTTCTTTATTGCTATGATCTGATCAAGATTTATTGCCTGGCTAAGATTTAACAAGATATGGAATTTCAGTTCACTAAACTTATTACGACTTTTTTTCTGTTCCTGGTCACGGCGGTGATGGAAATTCTAGGCTGTTATTTTCCTTATCTGATTTTGAATCAGGGAAGAAGTCACTGGTTATGGATTCCGACAGCTCTGGCTTTGGCAGCTTTTGTCTGGCTATTAACTTTGCATCCAGCTGCTTCAGGCCGGATCTATGCAGCTTATGGTGGTATCTATATCTTTACTGCTTTGATGTGGTTGCGTTTTGTAGATCAGATCAGCCTGTCTCGATGGGATTTGCTTGGTGGTGCAGTGGTGATATTTGGGGCGCTGATTATTATCATGCAACCCCAAGGTTTAATCCGTTGATTTACTTCCTGTAGAAACTTAGTTCCCTTTACAGTCCTTCTGCGATATTTCAACGTCATAAGATCGAGTAGTGGAACTCAGTTCTAGCATCACTTTATAGGGATTTTCTAACTGATAACGGTGCTCAAAGAAAATACCGCAGTTCTGTAATAAGTTTTTGCGGATAAGCTGAGTCACTTCCTTAGGACCTAGATCTTTTTCAAACTGGGCAAAGTCTGGAGTAATAATTAAACCTTTTAATTCGGTTTTATTAGCAGTGAGTTTCAGTTGTTCAATAATTGTGTTGTGATCAATTTGCAGGGGCAAAGTTTTAGAATCTTCCGCACTTAATACAGCCAGCATTTCATTCAGTTCTGCTTTTTTCTTGATTTTAAATTTTGAATCAATGATCTGTTGCTGTTGCAGGTATTGATCAAATTCGGAAGCATGAACCTGACTACTAAGAAAACTAATGCCAAGGGTTAAAGCAGTGAATAGATTTATTTTATATTTCATTTAAGGCCACAAATTATTACTGTATTTTGCGGATTATAAGAGCATGAATAAGATCTGTACGCAACTCTACCTTGGTTAATTCTCCTGCCTCCTCGGATTTCTTCTTTTTGCTTATTTTTAAATATTGAAGTTTAAAAGACTTTTTATGTGAAAAATCTATCAATAATTACACTTTATTTTTTGTATGGGATTTCATCTAGGTTTATAGTCTTACACCTCCCCACGCAGCATACCAGTAAGTACGTAGGGTGCATGCAAAAAAATATCTAAGTTTAAAGGCATAAAATATTGACCTATAAACAAGAAACTTCAATGATTTAAAAATAAGGATGTCATATTTTGAGTCAAGCTTATTCCAAGCAGGAAAAAAACAGTCGTATTAAAGGAATTGTCGGGGCAGCCTCCGGTAACCTGGTCGAATGGTTCGATTTTTATATCTATGCTGTATTTGCGGTTTATTTTACCAAGGCACTCACTGCACCAAATATGGACAGTTCAACTCAGGCAATTTATGTCTGGGGTGTATTTGCTGCCAGCTTCTTTATGCGCCCGATAGGTAGCTGGCTATTTGGCCGTATTGCCGATAAACATGGCCGTAAAAAATCCATGGTCATTTCGATCTGTTTAATGGCCATCAGTTCATTCCTATTCGCAGCTTTACCAACTTATGAGCAGGTGGGTATGGCAGCACCATTCTTGCTGCTGCTGGTGCGTCTGTTACAGGGCTTATCAGTCGGTGGTGAATATGGCGCTGTTGCGACCTATATGAGTGAGCTGGGTTTAAAAGGTCAGCGTGGATTTTTCTCATCTTTCCAATATGTGACCTTGACCGGTGGTCAGTTGCTGGCAAGTTTACTCGGAGTTATTTTCCTGGGCTTTATGAGCGAACAACAGTTACTTGATGGTGGCTGGCGTATCCCGTTTGTGATTGGTGGTATTGCGGCAATTGTTTCTTTATTGGCACGTAGCCGTCTTGAAGAAACGCTATCTACGGAAGATAGTGATAAGGAAGATTCAGGTACACTTAAAGAATTGTTCAAGAACCATTGGAAAACATTCTTGCTGGTGGTTGGCTATACTTCAGCGGGTTCACTAAGCTTTTATGTAATTACGGTTTATTCAAAAACCTATTTAACCAATATCGGTATTGATCCAAAGACTGTCGGATTTATTATGACGGCCTGTATCTTTATATTGATGATTGCACAGCCAGTTTTTGGTGCTTTATCGGATCGAATTGGTCGTCGTACTTGTATGCTGCTGTTTAGTGGATTGATGGCGATTGCGATTTATCCGGTCATGGCGGTCGGTATGCGAGTCTTCAGTGATACCCCAGTGATCGTTGCATTATTGCTGATTTTCCTGATGATGTTACTGAGCCTCTATACCTCGATTGGCGGTATCGTAAAAGCAGAAATGTTCCCACCACATGTACGGGCTTTAGGAGTAGGTTTCTCTTATGCAGTGGGTAATGCCGTCTTTGGTGGTTCAGCACCTTCGGTCGCATTACAGTTTAAATCAGCAGGTATTGAAAATACCTTCTTCGTGTATGTCATTGTAATGCTGATTGTATGTTTCTTCTGTAGCTGGCAATTACCGAAAGAACCAAAATATTTAAAAGATGATCATTAATCTTTGAGCAATAAAAAAGCACCGGATTCGGTGCTTTTTTATTGAAAGAACACTTAGTCTTTTTTCAGATTTTCATTAATCAGAAACTCAACCAATGCTTTCTGAGCATGTAGACGGTTTTCAGCTTCATCCCAAACCACAGCATTTTTGTGATCCAGCATATTCTCTGAAATTTCTTCGCCACGGTGTGCTGGCAAACAGTGCATAAACAGGCAGTCGGGGTGAGCCAGATCCATCAAGCGCTCATTGACCTGATAATCAGCAAATGCTTTTTCACGGATTTTCTGTTCTTCTTCCTGTCCCATACTTGCCCAAACGTCAGTCACGATCAGGTCAGCATTGACTGCTGCATCTTCAGCTGAGTCAACCAGCTCTACACAGTGTGCAAATTCAGACAGGAATTTTTCTTGTGGCTCATAACCTTTAGGCGCAGCAATTTTCAGCTTAAAGCCCCACATATGCGCAGCTTCAATATATGAATTACACATATTGTTGCCATCACCGATCCACGCCACAGTTTTACCTTCGATTGGACCACGATGTTCCAGGTAAGTCTGCATGTCAGCAAGCAGCTGGCAAGGATGATGGTCATCAGTCAGAGCATTAATCACAGGTACTTTTGAATAAGAAGCAAAACGTTCAACGATGTCATGACCAAAAGTACGGATCATCACGACATCAAGCATGCTTGAAATAACACGTGCAGAATCTTCGATAGGTTCGCCACGGCCCAATTGAGTATCACGTGAAGACAGGAAAATTGCGCTGCCGCCGAATTGGGTCATGCCAGCTTCAAACGAAACACGCGTGCGGGTACTGGATTTCTCAAAAATCATCCCCATAACTTTACCAACAAACGGTTGGAAAACTTCATTGTTATGCTGTTTGCGCTTGAGCTCGATGGCGCGTTGCAGTATCTGGTTAAGTTCTAAAGTCGATAGATCGCGTAAAGTCAGAAAGTGACGGAGAGCCATTCGTTACTCCACAATAATTGCTGAAAAACTGGTTCAACAATTAGTTGTTGGTTAGTTAAAAAAAATACGGAATCGGCTAATATACTATATGAATAGGAAATTGCAAAAAAACTAGACTTTTTGATGACCGTCCAAGAAACGATCGACACAATAATTCACATATTCGACAGTTTCCTGATCAGTTTCATCGCTTGGCAAACCCATTAAAATGCGCCATTCCATATTTCTTAAAATACCGAAATACAATTGTGCAGAAAATAATGGAT
>NZ_DEZM01000031.1:0-1420 GCF_002364825.1 Acinetobacter sp. UBA3132
AATCTCGCTTTAAGGCTGTTGAAGAGCATAAAGAAGACCTGGATTCCTTATAAAAAAGGTGTCTTTAGATTATAAAAAAAACGATGCATCCGCATCGTTTTTTTTATTGAGGCTAATTAATGAAAGCACTCAGGTTTTATAATTCGCTTTATTTATGGATTTCAGCATCGGGCTCAATGATCGGTTTACCTTCGCGTAGACTTTTGGCCGCTTCCGAATTCAGATTCATCAGAAGTTTATTGTACTTTCCATCGATGCTATAGCTCTGAATCAGTTTTTGGTCGCCATGCAGAGTTTCCACGCGATATTCATCAGCAATATTTAAAATGCCTTCTAAATTTGTCGAGGCAGAAGCGAAATCCTTGCCAAACAGATCATAAATATCCTGCAAGTTGAAATTAGGAGTGTTTTCCTCAGGATGCTTCACAATATAGTTTTCAAGATGTCGAACAAATAGCTGGGCATAGAGAAAATAATCAGGTTTATGGGTGAACTTTAAACTCATATATTCAATCCTTCTTGTTCATTTTTATGCTGTTTATAGGAATAACACAAAGCGATAAAGGGATGAAGTTGCAGATGCAAGTGGTTGCAAAAAGTACACAATTCACAGGCAGTAATTATGTTTCAGTAGAATCAGCCATTAAAACAATTAAACTGATTTTGGAAAAAATAATGAATTTATTGTTTTTGATTTATTAAAGCGATTATTTCGTAACATGGGCGATAGAACCTAGAAAAATCGGGTATTCGTCCAAAAAATCATCCAAAAGACTAAGACTTATAAGCTAGCAAGTGAAATCCAAAATCAGGTACAATTGGCGGGATTAATTTTGTGTTTGGTGTATTTGAAGGCCAATACATACATTCTTTGTTAATACATAGGCCTGCCAGGAGTTATCCCCGCATGAGTGCCATTACTCCATACGAATGGGCAATTATTGCCTTCGTGATCGGCGTTACATTTTTATGCGTCTTTATGCTCACTGTCCCATTACTCCTCGGGGGTAAATCATGGGGCCGTGCCAAGCAGGAGCAGTTTGAGTCAGGCGTAGTCAGCGCAGGTGGAGCTCGTATCCGCTTGTCTGCAAAATTCTATTTAGTTGCAATCTTCTTCGTCGTATTCGATTTAGAAGCACTTTATCTATATGCATGGGCAGTTTCTGTTCGTGAAGTGGGTTGGATTGGTTTTGCAACTGCAGCTATCTTTATTTTAGTTTTACTTGTCGGTTTGATTTACGAATTATCCACCGGCGCACTTAACTGGGCACCTTCAGACAAACGTAAGGCGACAGGAGTTAAAACTAAGATTGGTTCGCCAAACATGGATATCGCAGAAATCACTCGCTTCAACTCAATTGAAGAATTGGTTATAGACCCGACTGGTCAAATTCCAGCTCAATCATCTGGTCGTGTGAAA
>NZ_DEZM01000031.1:1610-23805 GCF_002364825.1 Acinetobacter sp. UBA3132
TAACCCGTGCGAATCCGGATGCTGATCAATATCCACTTCAGGAACGTATTGTTGTTGACGATCCGTTACTACAAGAAGAAGTGAATAAAAACGTATTCATGACTCGCTTAGAAGATGTGCTGCACACTGCAGTAAACTGGGGGCGTAAGAACTCAGTTTGGCCGTTCAACTTTGGTACATCTTGCTGCTACGTAGAGTATGCAACGACCTTAACCGGCGTGCATGACTTGTCACGTTTCGGTGCCGAAGTTATTCGTGCTTCACCGCGTCAGGCGGATTTGATGATTGTTGCAGGTACCTGCTTCGTGAAAATGGCTCCGGTGATTCAACGTCTGTATGAACAGATGCTTGAACCGAAATGGGTTATTTCAATGGGTGCATGTGCCAACTCAGGTGGTATGTACGACATTTATTCAGTTGTACAAGGCGTGGATAAAATTATTCCGGTGGATGTGTACATTCCAGGTTGCCCGCCACGTCCTGAAGCATTGATTCAAGCACTCATGCTATTGCAAGACCAGATTCAACTTGAGCGTCGTCCGCTTTCTGCGGTGATTGGTGATGATCTTCAGCCAGTGTATAAGCCAAAGATGATGCCAGAACGTGACCGTAAGAAAGATCAGCGTATTGCTGTGAAAAATCTGCGCTCAATGGATGAAATTAAATAATTTAAGCGACAAATTTCTTTATGCACCCGACTTGGGTGTAGTTGTCGTTTAGGTTGACTGAATTTGTATTAAATAGGAAGCCAAGCCAATGGCTGAAACTGACATTGCTATGCCAGAATCAACATCTGTTGATTCCCGCCCTGCATTTGCAATTGTAGAAGAGCTCAAAACCAAGTTTGGTGAGAACTTCTATGTGCAAACAACTTTCGAGGATTTCCCGACAGTTTGGGTTGAGCGCGCACGTGTACAAGACGTTTTAATGTTCTTGCGTACAGTGTCACGTCCATACGTGATGTTGTTCGACCTGTCAGCGGTAGATGAGCGTCTGCGTACGCACCGCGACGGTTTACCTGCGTCTGACTTCACTGTGTTCTATCACCTGTTGTCGCTAGAGCGTAATACGGACATCCGTATTAAAGTTGCATTGAGTGAGAGCGATCTCAATATCCCGACTGCAACCAACATCTGGCCAAATGCCAACTGGTACGAACGTGAAGCCTACGATATGTTTGGCATCAACTTCGAAGGGCATCCAATGCTCCGTCGTATCCTGTTGCCAACTTACTGGGAAGGTCATCCACTTCGTAAAGAATATTCTGCACGTGCGACTGAATATACCCCGTACCGTCAGAACCAGGCGAAGCAGGACTACGAACAGGAACATCTTCGTTTCGTTCCTGAAGACTGGGGCATGAAACGCGGCACAGCCGATGAAGACTTCATGTTCCTGAACCTGGGTCCTAACCACCCGTCTGCGCATGGTGCATTCCGTGTGATTTTGCAGATGGACGGTGAAGAAATTAAAGACTGCGTACCAGATATCGGCTATCACCACCGTGGTGTGGAAAAAATGGCTGAACGTCAAACCTGGCATTCATTCATTCCGTATACAGACCGTGTCGACTACCTTGGTGGTTGTGCGCAAAACATGCCATACGTGATGGGTGTAGAGCAAATGGCCGGCATTACCGTGCCTGAGCGTGCGCAATGTATCCGTGTCATGATGTCGGAACTGTTCCGTATCAATAACCACTTGTTGTATATCGGTACTGCGATTCAGGATGCTGGTGGTATGACGCCAGTATTCTATATGTTCGCCGACCGTCAAAAGATCTATGACGCGATTGAAGCGATTACCGGTTACCGTATGCATCCAGCATGGTTCCGTATCGGCGGGACTGCGCATGACCTTCCAAACAACTGGCAGCACCTGATCCGTGAAATCCTGGATTGGATGCCAAAACGTTTGAAGGAATACCACACTGCAGCACTGAAAAACTCTGTATTTGAAGGCCGTACCCGTAACGTAGCGCAATACGATGCTAAATCTGCATTGGCATGGGGCGTAACAGGTACCGGTTTACGTGCGACAGGTATCGACTTTGACGTACGTAAATACCGTCCTTACAGTGGTTATGAAAACTACGATTTCGAAGTGCCGGTGGAGTACGAAGGCGATGCATATGCACGTGTGATCGTTCACTATCGTGAAATTGAGCAATCGCTGAAAATCATCAAGCAATGTCTGGACAATATGCCGTCTGGTGCATACAAAGCGGATCACCCACTGGCTGTTCCACCACCAAAAGACAAGACTTTACAAGATATTGAAACCTTGATTACGCACTTCCTGAGCGTGTCATGGGGTCCTGTAATGCCTGCAGGTGAAGCATCTGTAATGGCGGAAGTGGTAAAAGGTGCATCGAACTACTACTTGACTTCAGACAAGTCAACCATGAGTTACCGTACCCGTATCCGTACACCGACCTTCACCCACTTGCAGCAAATGCCTTCCGTGATTAACGGCAGTCTGATGTCTGACTTAATCATTTATTTAGCGACAATTGACGTCGTAATGGCTGACGTGGATCGCTAAGGGGTAAACGCTTTATGATGATTTTGACTGATAAAAAGCCACGTGTGAATGTTGAAGGGATTTTGACAGCTGACGAAATCCACGAGATTGAACATCACATTGGTCACTATCCGTACCCACGTGCAGCGTGCCTAGATGCGCTGAAGTGTGTACAGCGTCGCAATGGCTGGGTAGACGATGCACAGATGAATGCCATCGCGCAGATGCTGAGTATGAGTCTTGCCGACCTTGAAGGTGTTGCGACTTTCTATAACCGTATTTACCGTCAGCCGGTAGGCCGTCATGTAATCCTGTTATGTGACTCTATTGCGTGCTTCTTGATGGGTGCGGAAACTTTAGCAGAAGCTTTCCAGCGTGAATTGGGGATTTCGTTTGGTCAAACAACCGCTGATGGTCGTTTTACTTTGCTACCAATCTGCTGCTTAGGTAACTGTGACAAAGGTCCAACCCTGATGATTGATGAAGATACTCATGGTCTGGTTGAAGTGACCTCAATTAAACAGTTATTGGAGAAGTATGTATGAATACTGAACCAAAACCAATTTATGGCGACGGTAATCCAGAAACGCATCCATTGACCTGGCGTTTGAGCAAACAAGCCAATGTTCGTAGTGTTGATGACTACGAAGCTTTAGAAGGTTATGCAGGCTTTAAGAAAGCGCTGACCATGCCGCCTAAAGATGTGCTTGAAATCATTAAAGCAGCGACTGTTAAGGGTCGCGGTGGTGCAGGCTTCCCGGCAGGTATCAAGTGGTCTTTGATGGCGCCAAATGACAATTCAGGTCCTCGTTACCTGATTTGTAATGCCGATGAGATGGAACCAGGTACTTTCAAAGACCGTCTGTTGATGGAAGATCTTCCACACCAGCTGATTGAAGGTATGTTGATTGCAGGTTATACGCTTGAAGCAACCCATGGTTATATCTTCATCCGTGGTGAATACATCGAAGCTGCTCAGTACTTAAATGAAGCACTTGAGCAAGTTCGTGCCAAAGGTTACCTGGGTGACAACATCCTGGATTCAGGCTGGAGCTTCGAATTACACGTGCATACTGGTGCGGGTCGTTATATCTGTGGTGAAGAAACCGCATTGATTAACTCGCTTGAAGGTCGCCGTGCCAATCCGCGTACTAAACCACCATTCCCGCAGGTTGCAGGTGCTTGGGGTCGTCCTACGATTGTCAACAACGTAGAGACCTACAACAACTTGCCAGCAATCATGCTGCGTGGTCCTGAATGGTACATCGGCTTATCTGCGGGTAAATCGAAAGATCCAGGCACAAAAATCTACGGTGCATCAGGTAAAGTTAAATTCCCTGGTCTTTGGGAACTTCCATTCGGTACCACTGCACGTGAAGTGATTGAAGATCATGCCGGTGGTATGCGTGATGGCCTGAAACTGAAAGCTTGGTTACCAGGTGGCGCATCCACTGACTTCCTGGCAGCTGAACATATTGACCTTCCTATGGATGCGGAAAGCATCATGAAAGCAGGTTCTCGTTTAGGAACGTGTTTGCTGATGGTGGTTGATGAAACTCAATGTATGGTTTCAGCAACACGTAACCTAGAAGAATTCTTTGCGCGTGAATCTTGTGGTTTCTGTACACCTTGCCGTGATGGTTTGCCTTGGGCGGTGAAAGCGCTTAAAGCACTAGAAGATGGTACAGGTAAGAAAGAAGATATCGATCACTTACAAGAGCTTACCCGTAAGCTTTGGATTGGTAAAACTTTCTGTGCTCACGCACCAGGTGCGATGGAACCGTTAATGGGCGCACTCAAACATTTCCGTGGCGAGTTTGAAGCAAAAGTGGTGAATGCCGCAGCTCAAACCAGCAACGTAGAACAAGCTTAAGGAATTCGACTATGGCTACAATTCATGTCGATGGAAAATCGTATGAAGTCAACGGCTCAGAGAACTTGCTACAAGCATGTTTGAGTCTGGGCATCGACATCCCATACTTTTGTTGGCATCCATCCTTAGGTTCTGTCGGCTCTTGCCGTCAATGTGCTGTGACCCAGTACGCGAATCCAGAAGATACGCGTGGCCGTTTGGTCATGTCATGTATGACGCCTGCGTCTGACAATACCTATATCTCGATTGAAGACAAAGAAGCAAAAGATTTTCGTGCTTCGATTGTTGAATTCTTGATGACCAACCACCCGCACGACTGTCCAGTCTGTGAAGAGGGTGGTCACTGTCACCTGCAAGATATGACAGTAATGACACAGCATGACCGTCGTCGCTACCGTTTCACTAAGCGTACGCATTACAACCAGGAACTTGGTTCGTTTATTGCGCACGAGATGAACCGTTGTATCGCATGTTACCGTTGTGTGCGTTACTACAAAGATTATGCTGGCGGTACCGACTTTGGCGTATATGCCAATGCATCACGTGTGTACTTCGGCCGTCCAGAATCAGGCACTTTGGAATCTGAATTCTCGGGTAACCTGACTGAAGTATGTCCGACTGGTGTATTCACCGATAAGACTCACTCAGCACGCTATAACCGTAAATGGGACATGCAGTATGCGCCTAGCGTATGTCATGGCTGTTCTTCAGGTTGTAACATCTCTCCGGGTGAGCGTTATGGTGAATTGCGTCGTGTAGAAAACCGTTTCAATGGTGATGTTAACCAGTACTTCCTATGCGACAAAGGTCGTTTCGGTACAGGTTACGTAAACCGTGAAGATCGTCCACGTCAGCCACAGTTCCGTACAGGTAACAATGTAGAAACTATTTCAGTTGATACTGCACTGGATACTGTGATTGCAAATATCCAAGGCAAAAAAGTTCTGGGTATCGGCTCTCCACGTGCGTCACTTGAAACCAACTATGCATTACGCGAGTTGGTTGGTCAGGACAACTACTCAACTGGTATGTCTCAAAAAGAGCAAAACCTGGTTGAATTGGCTGCTTCAATCATGCAAACCGAGGGTGTTTATAACCCGAACATGCGTGAAATCGAAAGCTACGATGCTGTTCTGATTCTGGGTGAAGATCTGACTCAAACTGCGCCACGCATGGCTTTATCTGTTCGCCAAGCTGCGAAGAATAAAGGTAAAGAAATGGCGGCAGAACGCCGTACACCAGACTGGCTGGCTGAGCCTGTTCAACGTATTGCGCAAGATGCAAAATCTCCGATTTACATTTTGGCAGCAACACAAACACGTCTAGCTGACGTAGCAACAGGTGAAGTGGTTGCATCTCCAAACGACATCGCGCGTTTAGGTTTTGCGATTGCAGCAGGTGTGAAAGGCGAAAGCATCCTGGGTTTAGATGACGATGCCAAAGCATTTGCACAAACGATTGCAGATACGCTGAAAGCTGCGAAGAAACCACTGATTGTTTCTGGTACTAGCTTGCAAGACGCTGCGATCATGGAAGCTGCTGCACAGGTTGCACAGAACCTTGGTAATGCTGGTCTGACTTTGACTGTTCCTGAAGTGAATTCGATGGGTCTGGCAATTTTCGGTGGTCACAGTCTTGAACAAGCATTCGCTCAAGATTACGACACTGTGGTGATTGTTGAAAACGACCTTTACCGTCGTTTACCAACCGCTCAGGTAGATGCTGCACTGGCAGGTAAAGAAGTGATCGTGCTTGATCATTCTGAAACTGAGACAGTAAAGAAAGCCAATATCGTACTTTCTGCTGCATCGTTTGCTGAAGGTGACGGTACTGTAGTCTCGCAAGAAGGCCGTGCACAGCGTTTCTACCAAGTGTATGACCCAAGCTATTACAATCCTGAACTGGCCATCAAAGAATCTTGGCGCTGGTTGCATGCCATTGAAACTGGTGTGAAAGGTCAGTCAATTTCCTGGACTGTACTTGATGACGTGATTGATGCAGTAGCGAAAAATGTTCCTGCACTTGAAGCGATTCAAGACGTTGCTCCAGACGCGGGCTTCCGTGTTCATGGTCTGAAAGTTGCACGTGAACCACGTCGTTACTCTGGCCGTACTGCAATGCGTGCACCGCTTTCTGTACACGAGCCGAAACAGCCGACTGACCAAGACACTGCGTTAACCTTCTCGATGGAAGGTTATGTGGGTGACCAGACTCCATCTCCACTTGTGCCATTTGCATGGTCAGCGGGCTGGAACTCTCCACAAGCCTGGAACAAATTCCAGGATAAAGTGGGTGGTCATCTGAAAGGTGGTGATTCTGGTATCCGTCTGTTCGACCTGTTACCGAAACGTCCAGCGCGTACTTTCGTTGCACCAGCACCTGTGCTTGTGAACGCTGAAAGCTTCCGTCTGGTACCGATGCATCACATCTTTGCCTCTGGCGAATTCACGATCAAAACACCAGCAATGGAATCACGTATTCCGGATGCAGTATTTGCAGTGGGCGAACAGGATGCTACACGCTTGAACCTGCAAGACGGTCAGAAGATCACTGTGAAAGCAGGCGAGACTTCAATCGTTCTTCCTGTACAAGTGATTGAATATTTACCTACAGGTTATATTGGTTACCCAATTGGTCTAGCACCGACGGTATCTCTTGCAGAGCCTGTTTCAGTCGCGGTAGGAGTGTAATTCATGGAACAAGAATTGATCCGTCAGACGCCGCTGTGGGCTGAAAACTGGCCAATTGCCTATTCAGTCATTCAAGCGATTGTGATCTTGCTAGTTGTGGTGCTGATCGCAGCGTTGATGTCATTCATTGAACGTCGTTTACTGGGCTTATGGCAGGACCGTTACGGGCCTAACCGTGTAGGTCCGGGGGGTATGTTCCAGATCGTTGCTGACATGCTGAAAATCATGTTCAAAGAAGACTGGACACCAAAATTTGCTGACAAGCTGACGTTCCGTATGGCGCCTGCAGTGGCGATGGCAACTGCAGTGCTGTCGTTCATGGTTATTCCTGTTTCACCTTACCTAGGTGTTGCAGACATGAGCATCGGCCTGTTGTTCTTCATGGCAATGGCAGGTATTGCAGTTTATGCAGTACTGTTCGGTGGCTGGTCATCGAATAACAAATACGCGCTTTTAGGTGGTTTACGTTCTGCAGCTCAGACTATTTCTTATGAAGTGTTCCTGGGCATCTCGTTGATGGGTGTAGTGGCAATTGCTGGTTCATTCAACATGCGTGAAATTGTAGAAGCACAACGCGATGTATGGTTTGTGATTCCTCAGTTCCTTGGCTTCCTGATCTTCGTGGTTGCAGGTGTGGCGGTTACTCACCGTCATCCATTTGACCAACCAGAAGCAGAACAGGAATTGGCTGAAGGTTACCACGTGGAATATGGCGGTATGAAGTGGGGAATGTTCTTCGTTGCAGAATATGTCAACGTCGTACTGATCTCTGCATTGATCGTAACCTTATTCTTCGGTGGCTGGTTAGCGCCTTTTAACCTGGAAATTTCATTCATTCCACCAGCATTCTGGTTCATTATCAAAACAGCATTCTTTGTAATGATGTTCGTACTGGCACGTGGTTCATTAATGCGTCCACGTTATGACCAGGTGATGAACTTTGGTTGGAAAATTTGCTTGCCATTGGCGTTGGTTAACCTTTTGGTGACTGGTGCTGTGATTCTGATGAATCAGGCCTAAGACAGCAGGGAGAACAAAATGTTTAAATTTCTAGCTGGATTCGGGTCAATCGTTCGTTCGTTGTTCATGGTGTTCAGCCATGCAACGCGCAAACGTGACACCATCTTGTACCCAGAAGTACCAGCCGAGGAAATCGTGCCACCACGTTTCCGTGGCCGTATTGTATTGACGCGTGACCCAGATGGCGAAGAGCGTTGTGTTGCATGTAACCTGTGTGCGGTTGCCTGTCCGGTAGGCTGTATCTCTCTGCAAAAAGCAGAAAAAGAAGATGGCCGCTGGTATCCGGAATTCTTCCGCATCAACTTCTCACGCTGCATTTTCTGCGGTATGTGTGAAGAAGCATGTCCAACCACTGCAATTCAAATGACACCTGATTTCGAACTCGGTGAATATGTTCGTCAAGACTTAGTCTATGAAAAAGAACACTTACTGATTTCTGGTCCTGGTAAATATCCTGACTATAACTTCTATCGCGTAACAGGTATGGCTGTAACTGGTAAAGAGAAAGGTCAGGCACAGCGTGAAAGTGCGCCTGTTGATGTACGGAGTCTATTACCATGATGTGGCCGTTTTATCTGATGGCGCTTGTGGCCATCGTCTCTACGGTTCGTGTAGTGACTAACGCGAACCCGGTACATGCTTTGTTAAGTCTGATTGTTTCACTTCTTGCAGTTGCAGGCATGTTCATGATCGTTGGAGCGCCGTTTGCCGGTGCTCTTGAAATCATCGTTTATGCTGGTGCGATCATGGTCTTGTTCGTATTCGTGGTCATGATGCTGAACCTGGGTGAACAAACCATTGAGCAGGAGCGTAAGTGGTTAACTTCAAGTGCCTGGGCTTACCCGGCACTCATGAGCTTCCTGATCGGTCTGATCTTGGTTTGGGTGCTGAACTCAGACTACGCTCAGCCGTCTCTGGTGATGGGTGCTGAAATTGTTGGCCCTAAAGCAGTTGGTCAAACGCTTTTTACACAGTACTTACTATTGGTAGAAGTTGCTGCGATGTTACTGTTAGGCGCACTTGTTGCCGCTTACCATCTTGGCAAACGTGAACCAGGTGCAGAAGAGGACAATAAATAATGGGCAACATCCCTTTAGAGCATGGTTTGATCGTTGCATCCATTCTTTTTGCACTGGGTTTTTACGGTGTAATGGTGCGACGCAACCTGCTATTCATTCTAATGAGCCTTGAAATCATGATGAACGCTGCTGCTTTAGCGTTTGTCCTGGCGGGCAGTGCCTGGGCACAGCCAGATGGTCAGATTATGTTCATCTTTATTCTGACGCTGGCTGCGGCAGAGGCGTGTATTGGTCTTGCGATCGTCCTTCAGTTCTATCATCGCTTCCATCATCTGGATGTGGATGCTGCTAGTGAGATGCGCGGATGAGTTATTTATATCTAACAATTTTATTTCCGCTCATTGGTTTTGTCCTTTTAGCGGCAGGGCGTAACAAGCTTCCTGAATCTGTTGCAGCCATTATTGGTGTGGGTGCCGTAGGTCTGTCTGCATTATTTGCACTGATCGCGGGTATGGACTTTACGGCTAACGGTTCCGTTGCTCAAGTTCAGCATCTTTGGACCTGGTTCAATGTAGGCGGTTTTGCTCCTGGCATCAGTCTGCATTTAGACGGTCTGTCTCTGTTAATGCTTGGTATGGTGACTGGCGTTGGTTTCCTGATCCATATCTTTGCATCATGGTACATGCGCGGTGAAGAAGACTTCGCACGTTTCTTCTCTTACTTCAACCTGTTCGTTGCGAGCATGTTGCTGTTGGTTCTGGGCGATAACCTGGCGTTATTGTTCCTAGGCTGGGAAGGCGTAGGTCTGTGTTCTTACCTGTTGATCGGTTACTACTACGAGAACCCGAAAAACGGTTTAGCTGCAATTAAAGCATTTACTGTGACTCGTGTCGGTGACGTATTCCTGCTGATCGCAATGTTCCTGATTTTCCAGCAATTCGGTACGCTGAATACTCAGTACATCGTTGAAAATGCTGCGACTGTGATGACTCAAAGCTCATCACTGACCATCTGGACTGCATTAATGTTGTTCCTGGGAGCTGCAGGTAAATCTGCACAGATCCCGTTACAAACATGGTTAGCTGACGCGATGGCTGGTCCTACACCAGTATCTGCCCTAATCCACGCTGCAACGATGGTCACAGCGGGTGTTTACCTGTGCTGCCGTCTGTTCACAGTATTTGAACTTGCGCCTGAAGTGATGATGTTCATTTCGATTACTGGTGCGGTGACATTACTTGTAGCTGGTTTTGCTGCGCTTGTTCAAACAGACATCAAACGTATCCTTGCTTACTCAACCATGAGTCAGTTGGGCTATATGTTTATGGCGGTTGGTGCTGAAGCTTACCAGGCAGGTTTGTTCCATATGCTGACTCACGCATTCTTCAAGGCATTATTATTCTTGTCTTCTGGTGCAGTGATTCTGGCTTACCACCACGAACAAAATATCTTCAAGATGGGCGGTCTGTTCTACAAGAACAAATTCCTGTTTGCTTGTTTCGCGATTGGTGGCGGTGCATTGGCTGCAATTCCATTCATCACTGTGGGCTTCTTCTCGAAAGATGCCATCCTGGGTGCGGTATGGGTACAAGGTCAATCAGTTGCGGTATATAACTCACTGTACTGGGTAGGTGTTGCAGGTGCGTTCCTGACTTCAATCTATACCTTCCGTCTGATCTGGGTTGTATTCTTCGGTAAAGAAAATACCCCTTATCACGAAATCAAGGGTGTGACTTACTGGGGTCCATTGGCGATTCTTGCGGTTCTTTCTACTTTCGTTGGCGCAGCATTGAAAGCGCCTGTAGAAAGCATCCTGAATTCAGCTAAAGTTCCTGCGTTTAATATTCCTGAAGCACTTGAGCATGGCATGCATACTGCAGAATATACTGCGGTAGGTATTGCACTGGCAGGTCTTGCGCTAGGCGTAGTGTTATTTGCCTTTGCTTATAATGCAGTGAAATCGTTTGCTAAAACTTCACTGGGTGCTGGTCTTGCGAACATTTGCCGCAATGCACTTGGTTTTGATGCACTGTATGACCTGATCTTTGTGAAGCCTTATTTATTCTTCGCGAAATTGTTCGGTCGTGATCCAATTGATGGCTTGTGGTTAGTACTGCCTGCACTTGTAAAAGGTGGTCACAGCTTTACCAGCTCACGTCAAACTGGTTCACTGCGTGAATATGCATCTAGTATGGGGCTCGGTGTCGTTGTCCTACTGATGATCTTGCTCGTGATTCAGGTAGTGGGGAAATAAAATGGAAGCTCCAAACAACATGATTTTGCCGGCTCTGATCCTCATTCCGTTCATTGCAGGTTTTGTATGCTGGTTGGTCGACAAGCTCGACCAGTCTCTACCGCGTTATATCGCGTTAATCGGGATGCTGGTAACCCTGGTGTTAACCGTGGTTCTCTGGCAGAACGGTACTTATGTTTATGAATTAGGCGGTGCTACACCTTCGTGGGCTGCTGAGTTCAAATTGCCTTGGATTCAAACTCTGGGTATTAACATTCACCTAGCGGTGGATGGTTTATCTTTACTGATGGTTGGTTTGACTGCACTGCTTGGTGTATTGGCAGTCGGCTGTTCATGGGGTGAGATTCAGAAAAACGTTGGTTTCTTCCACTTAAACCTTTTATGGTCTTTGGGTGGCGTAATTGGTGTGTTCCTGGCAATTGACCTGTTCCTGTTCTTCTTCTTCTGGGAGATGATGCTGGTACCGATCTACTTCCTGATTGCGCTTTGGGGGCATAAAGGGGCAGAAGGCAAGTCACGTGTATATGCTGCAACCAAGTTCTTCATCTACACACAGGTTGCTGGTCTGGTGATGCTGATTGGTATCCTGGGTCTGGTGGTTGCTGGTTACTCAATGACTGGCGAAATCCGTTTCGACTACAACTTCCTGTTGGGCGTTGCGAATACACTGGATACGCAAGTTCCAGCATTGGCTTATGCCTTCATGATCTGTATGTTCATCGGTTTTGCAGTCAAACTTCCAGTTTTCCCACTGCACGGCTGGTTACCAGATGCGCATGCTCAGGCACCAACAGCGGGTTCTGTTGACCTTGCAGGTATCCTGATTAAAACTGCTGCGTACGGTTTACTGCGTTTCGTTATGCCGTTCTTCCCGGCAGCTTCGGCTCAGTTTTCAGACATTGCGATCATTCTGGGTCTGATTGGTATTTTCTACGGTGCATGGTGTGCATTCCAGCAAACCGACATGAAACGTCTGTTAGCGTACACATCTATTTCACACATGGGCTTCGTTCTACTTGCACTTTATGCAGGTAACGTACTGACTTTCCAAGGTCTGATGATCATGATGCTGGCTCACGGCCTGTCATCTGCGGCATTGTTCATTATGTGTGGTCAGGTGTACGAACGTGTTCACACACGTGACATGCGTCTAATGGGGGGGATGCGCGGTCAGTTCCCATACTTAGCATTCTTCCTGATGTTCTTCGTAGCAGCGTTGGTGGGTATTCCTGGTCTAGGTAACTTCATCGGTGAATTCCTGATCCTGATGGGTGCATTTGGTCAATATCCGACTTATACAATCCTTGCTGCAATCAGCTTGGTGTTTGCTGGTCTGTACGGTCTGATCATGATTCACAAGTCACTGTTTGGTACGCCAAACGAAGAGCAAAAGCAGCATTACACGAATCCGCTGAAAGATTTAAATACGCGTGAAGTGGTAATCCTGTTGATCTGTGCGTTTGGTCTGTTATGGCTTGGTCTATACCCACAAAGCTTCCTTGATATTTCAAACTCAAGCATGGCGTGGTTAGCAAATAGCTACATTCCTGTGTCTGAAGCAGCTGATGCTGTGCAGCAAGCTGCCGTTTCAGCTGAAAATGTGGAGATCCAATAAGCCATGAACTTCACAATGTCTTTTTCTGAGCTTATGCCCCTAGCACCTGTGATGATCGTGGCGTTGACTGCGATCGTTGCAATGCTGGTGACAGCAGTTAAGCGTAACCATAACCTGGTTGCGACGACGACAGTTATTGGTTTAAACCTGGCTGCGTTATATATGATCTTCGTCCTGTTGGCGGGTAAATTTGCACCTGCCAACGTGATGAACCTGTTCATCGTAGATCCGTTTACGATGCTGTACCAGTTTGTGATTCTGATTGCTGCACTTGCGTGTAGCACACTGTCACATGCATACATTGAAACCTATAAAGACAACCGCGAAGAACTCTACATCTTGATGTTGTGTTCGGTTGCGGGTGCAATGTTGATGGTGGCAAGCACGCACTATGCTTCATTCTTCATCAGCCTTGAGTTAATGTCGATTCCGGTTTACGGCCTGTTGGCGTATACACATCAACGTTCTCAGTCGCTTGAAGCGGGTGTGAAATACCTGGTATTGTCAGCAACTGCATCTGCAATGCTGCTGATGGGTATGGCTTACATCTATGCGTACACAGGTACACTGAACTTCACTGCTGAACCAGGCAAAATGTTCTCTGCATTTAGCCAGCCAGCTGTGGTAATCGGTCTTGCGCTAATTGTCTTTGCTGTGGCATTCAAACTATCGCTTGCACCATTCCACAAGTGGACACCAGACGTATATGCAGGCGCTCCATCACCAGTTGCAACTTTCCTTGCGACTGTTGCAAAAGTAGCAATGTTGGGTCTGTTTGTGCGTTATGTATTGTCTTCAGGTTTAATCTTGGCAGACAGCTTCGTCACCATCATTACGATCCTTGCAGTGCTTTCGATTCTTGCTGGTAACTTGCTGGCAGTGAAACAGGTGAACCTGAAACGTATCCTTGCATACTCTTCAATTGCTCACTTCGGTTATGTACTGGTTGCCATCGTTTCTGCACGTAACTCTGACTTCCTGCAAATCCAGGGCTTCGCGACATTTGAAAGCGTGAATGTGTATATCATCACTTATGTGTTGACGACAATCGGTGCATTCGGTGTAGTAACCCTAATGTCTAGTCCGTATAACAATACGGATGAAGCAGGTAGTTTGGCTGAGTACCGTGGTCTGTTCTGGCGCCGTCCAGTATTGACTGCTGTATTAACGGTGATGATGCTGTCTCTTGCTGGTATTCCATTAACAGCGGGCTTTATTGGTAAGTTCCTGGTTATAAAAACTGCGGTAGCAGGCGAGTCTTGGTTCCTTGCTGCAATGGTCATCCTGGGTTCAGGTATTGGTCTGTATTATTACCTACGTGTAATGGTGGTAATGTACATGACTCCACCAGAAACGCCTCGTCTTGACGCTGTAAATCACTGGGGGCAAAAAGTGGGTGGTATCATGGTGCTGGCAGTGGCTGCACTGGTACTGATCCTGGGTGTTTACCCAGATCCAATGATCGCATTCTCTAAGCTTGCTTTCTTTGCAATCTCACCTGAGCTTCAACAGTTCATTTTCACTTTGGTGCAAAGCGGTTATAACTAATTAATCGAAAGATTAGAACGTTATTACAAAAAAAGCCTCCTCGACAGGGGGCTTTTTTATTTATATAAAAACGAAAATCGCTTTATAATAAGCAGCAATTTATCTTTAACCTTTTAGGTGTTCTCCCGTGGCTA
The DNA here is from genome assembly GCF_002364825.1 of Acinetobacter sp. UBA3132. Classification (NCBI taxonomy): domain Bacteria; kingdom Pseudomonadati; phylum Pseudomonadota; class Gammaproteobacteria; order Moraxellales; family Moraxellaceae; genus Acinetobacter; species Acinetobacter sp. UBA3132. The sequence goes on from NZ_DEZM01000031.1 coordinate 16,287, forward strand.
TCCATGAAATCCGTCATCCTTTAATCCGACATAAACTCGGTTTACTTCGTCGTGCAGACATCAGTACCAAGAACTTCCGTGAGCTGGCTCAAGAAGTGACCATGCTCTTGACTTATGAAGCGACCAAGGATCTTCCTGTTGTTGAGCATGAAATTGACGGTTGGAACGGCTCAGTCACTGTAGACCGTATCGCTGGTAAGAAAATTACCGTTGTGCCAATTCTACGCGCCGGCATTGGTATGCTGGATGGTTTTTTGAACCTGATTCCAAGCGCTAAAGTATCTGTACTGGGTCTTGAGCGTGATGAAGAAACTTTAGAAGCACGGACTTACTATAAAAAACTGGTACCAGATGTACAAAACCGTATTGCGATGATCATTGATCCAATGCTGGCGACGGGTTCTTCTCTGGTGGCTGCAATTGATGTGCTGAAAGCAAGCGGCTGTAAAGACATTCGTGTGATGGTACTGGTTGCTGCACCAGAAGGTATTAAACGTGTTGAAGCAGCACATCCAGACGTGGTGATCTTTACGGCTGCGGTGGACGATGGCTTGAACGAAAATGGTTACATCGTTCCAGGTCTGGGCGATGCGGGCGACAAGATTTTTGGTTCGGTTCAAAAAGACTAATTTTTGAAAATGAACAGGAAAGGGGCTTTTATAGCCTCTTTTTTATATACTGAACAATATAATGGTCAGATTAGGGTACATAAATGAGTTCTGAACAATATCAAGGCAAAGTCAAACAGTACAATGCAGAGAAGGGCTTTGGTTTTATTTCATCTCCAGAAGGTGATGTATTTTTCCATATCTCGGATTTTCCTGCAGACTCAGGTGAGCCAAAGCGTAATGACCGGGTAAAGTTTAACGTGGTTCAAAATGGTGATAAGTACAAAGCTATTAAAATTGAACGCGTAGCTGATAAGTCCAAGAAAGCGAAAAAAGCCAAGGCTGTCGCGGTAAATACTTCAATTACCACTGAATTATTGTCTAGCTTAAAACGTTAAATTTTTACTTTCCATCTAAACTGAAAAGGGGCTTTAGAGCCTCTTTTTATTTGATTTTTTATTTAATGTAATTTTATAACGGTTTTTTTAACTTAAATGCTATGCGATATTGCTAAAACAATAAAATACCTACTAAAGCTCACAATATATCTTATGGCCTTCCACTTAAAATACGCATCTATGATGATTCAGGGACATATATCATGTTTACAGATGGAAGAGTTAAAACCTATGACTCCCTAAGCGGGACCGGAAGCATTGAACTGGCAAACACGGCACAGGAGTTAGGTTTCCAGTTACAGCAATTACCTTCACCTGAAATAATGCCTCAAGTTGGAGAGCGGCTTAAATTCAGAATCATTGAAGAACAGAATAAGATTCAACTGGACAATATGGTGCGTCTAGATATCAAACCCCAACAGGAATTTGTTCCTGATGTAGTCGTACTGCCATCTCTAGCACCTGCCGCGGTGGCTGTTCCAGTACGTAACAGTATTTTCTTTAGTCCTACACTCTGGCTGGCTTTTGTATCAGCGCTTGGATTCATGATATTTGGAGAAATTTAGTTCAGTCTTCAGTTTTTAATAAGATATTTGTCCCATTCTTAAAAAAGCGCCTTAAGGCGCTTTTTTAATTTGAACAGAAATTTAGGCTTCACAGAATTTCATAAAAGCTTTTAAACCTGGACCTTGATACTTCTGACGGTGTACCAGCATAAATAATGGACGGGTTAGAGACCAGAAGGGTGTATCAAGAATCACCAACTGACCTTTTTCACGTAAAGGTTCAATTGCCAGTTTAGAAATACAGGACATACCTATGCCACCTGCAACTATCTTCAGAATTGCCTCGTTATGACCGAGTGTCAGACGGATATTAGCATCTGGAACATCTTGCAGAATGGCATTGTCAAAGACTTCACGCGTGCCTGAACCTTCTTCACGAAGAATCCATTCTACAGATTTAAAGTCTTCAGCAGTCAGTGGACGGTTTAACTGAGCAAGTGGATGATCCGGAGCACAGCACACAGCGAGTTCATCATCGCGCCAATGAATACATTGCAGCTGCGGTAGATGACAAGAACCTTCAATCAGGGCCAAATCTAGCTGGAACTGATTCACAGCTTCAATCATTTGACGGGTATTGCCGACTTGCAGTTGCAAGTGAGCCTGTGGCTGGATTTTCAGGAAATCCGCCATCAGGTCTGGCATCAGATAGTCAGAAATGGTCAGCGTCGCACCGAGACGAAGATCGATGCTTTGCAGTTCACCTTTGGCTGCCTGCTCGAAAGCTTCACAGCGGCCAAGGATTTCAAGAGCTTGTGGGAGAAGAAAACGACCTAAGTCATTGAGCTGTAAACGCTTACCAAGACGGTCGAATAAAGGCGCGCCAAGACCATCTTCTAAATCTGCTAAAGCCATACTCGCCGCACTTTGGGTGAGTTTGACTGCATCACTGGCTTTGGTGACGGTACCTTCTTGAGCAACTGCTACAAAAACAGCCAACTGGCGTAGAGTCATGCGCATGAATAGAGCCTTAACATTTAAAAAATATTAATAAATTATGCTGTCATGCTACCATGAGCATAGTCTTTGATGCCACGTTTGAATCATGTCTATTGAAAAATTTAGCTTAGAAAAGGTTTTATCTGTACACCGTTGGACCGATACGCTGTTTAGTTTCACCATGACCAGACCTGCACACTTCAAGTTTACTGCAGGGCAGTTTGCGCGTATTGGCTTGAAGATAGGAGATGAACTCGTTGTCCGGGCATATTCAGTGGTGTCTTCACCTTTCGATGAAACCCTGGAATTTTTCTCAATCGTGGTGCCTGAAGGTAAATTTACTTCAAATTTACAACATCTTAAAGTGGGTGATGAACTTTACTTGGAAAAGATTCCTTATGGCTATCTGACCCTGGCACGTTACCAGCTGCCATTACCACAAGATTTATGGTTACTGGGAACAGGTACAGGTTTGGCGCCATTTTTATCCATGCTGCAAGACTTTGAAACCTGGAATAACTATAAGCAAATTAATCTGGTCTATAGCGTGCGTACGCAAGCTGAACTGGCTTATGTAGAGCGTATTCAGGAAATTGCAGAAAGCTTTGGTGAAGGACATAGCGGCTTTAAGTTTATTCCAATTATTACCCGTGATCCTGAAGCAGCATTGCATGACCGTTTACCGGTTCTGATTGCAAATGGTGAACTGGAAAAAGCCGCAGCTATGCAGCTTAATCCTGAAACCAGCCATGTCATGCTCTGCGGTAATCCGGATATGGTTGAAGATACCAAAGAAGCATTAAAAGCACGTGGCTTGACCATGAACCGTCGTGGTGAAGGAAATATTGCAGTCGAGAATTATTGGTAAGCATTATTCTCCCTCGTCCTTCGGGGTGAGCAGCATCGCTGTGCAAGGGAAGGGATTAAGTTAAAAAATATTTCTTGAAATCAGAATCCCCTTAAATCCCTCTTTGGTAAAGGGGGACTTTTATTTTCTTTAAACACAAAAAAACCTCCATGTCGGAGGTTTTTTACTTTGTATCTCTTAATGGACAAACATATCCATAAAGTCCCGGATTTCCTGGATCGCTGTCTCTACATCAGAGGTCAGCCACGTCGGTTCAAAGAAACCGGCATAATGTTCGATGCGTTCCGCAGGCACGACCAGACGTACCGGACATTCTTCTTCCAGTAAGCGCCATGGAATGATGGGTACGTCATTGTCGAGCCAGGCTGCGACATTACGCACATCAATGATCATTGCATTCACGCAGTCCGGGAATGGCATCACCGACATTTCTTCGGTACGACGACGGAAATATTCCAGATCCTGCCAGCGCAGCAAAAAGCTTGGCTTGCTGAATTCAATAATTCCAATCAGATGCTGATCGCGGGTGTGGTGTAACGCACATTGATGTGTGACGTCAGTGTCAAGATCAAGCGATACACTTTGTTGACGATACGCCATAAAAATCGAGTGTATAAATAGGAGGTGGATGATTATAGCGCATTTCGTACCGATAGGGCAGCGATTCAGTTTGCTTTCCCTAGACAGTGGATGAACTGGTACGGCTTATGCATATCCTCAGGGAACAAAGATAAAAACAAAGAGGTTGCTATGTCAGAGTCAAAAAGTGTCATCGATACCGACGTCACCGAAACAACAGTACAAGAAGATTATTTTGCCCTGCGACAGCTGAAAAAAGGTGCTGTAGGCTGGCTGCTCCTCGTGGGTTTAGGGGTGGCCTATGTGATTTCCGGTGACTTTGCCGGCTGGAATTTTGGTCTGGCTCAGGCGGGTTGGGGCGGGATGTTTATTGCCACTGTTGTGGTGGCATTGATGTATTTATGCATGTGTCTGGCCATGTCGGAAATGTCGACCATGCTGCCGACTGCTGGTGGGGGTTATAGTTTTGCCCGGACTGCTTTTGGTCCCTTTGGTGGCTATCTGACAGGTAGCGCGATCCTGATTGAATATGCGATTGCACCGGCAGCCATTGCCTGTTTCATTGGTGCCTATTGCGAAGCTTTATTTGGCATTGGTGGCTGGATCATTTATCTGGTCAGCTATCTGATCTTTATGGGCTTGCATCTGAAAGGTGCTGGTGAAGCACTTAAAATCATGTTCGTGATTACCGCAATTGCTGCGGTAGCTTTGATGGTATTCATCTTCGGCATGTTGCCGCATTTTAATAGTGCAAACCTGTTTGATATTGCGGTCAGTACTGAAGCGGCGGGTGCCAGCACTTTCCTGCCATTGGGTTATCTCGGTATCTGGGCGGCCGTGCCCTATGCAATCTGGTTCTTCCTTGCTGTTGAAGGCGTACCATTAGCGGCAGAAGAAGCCAAAGATCCGGCAAAATCCTTACCGCGAGGTCTGATTGGTTCCATGCTGATTCTGGCATTCTTTGCGTTAAGTATTCTGTTACTCGGTCCTGGTGCAGCCGGTGCAGATGCCCTTAAAGATTCTGGTGCGCCACTAGTCGATGCCTTGGTTGCAGTCTATGGGTCTAATACCTGGATGGCAAGTTTTGTGAATTTTGTCGGGCTGGCGGGTCTGATCGCGAGTTTTTTCTCGATTATTTATGCCTATTCCCGTCAGATTTTTGCACTGTCACGTGCCGGTTATTTACCGAAAAAATTGTCTTTGACCAACAGCAATCATGCGCCTTATCTGGCCATCATTATTCCGGGGATTATTGGCTTTCTGCTGTCACTTTCAGGTGAAGGTGATCTGCTGATCCTTATGGCCGTTTTTGGCGCGACGATTTCCTATCTCTTGATGATGATGTCTTATATCAAACTCAAAGTATCTCGACCAAATCTGGCACGTCCTTATCAAGCGCCGGGCGGTATTGTCACGGCATCGATTGCTTTAGTGCTTGCAGCCATTGCAGTGGTCGCTGGCTTCCTGGTCGATCCAAAAGTCTGGTTAATGGCAGCTGCGATTTATGTCGTACTAATTCTCTACTTCCTGTTGTATAGCCGTCATCATCTGGTGGCCGGTACACCGGAAGAAGAATTTGTCCGTATCGAGGCAGCAGAAAAGGAATTGAAATAAACCATCTTGCAGGGAGAATACGCTTATGCTGTATCAGATCAATGTGGCCAGTCAGCATTATGTCTTTGAGGATTTAAAAACCTTATTGGCCAAGGCTACGCCTGAACGTTCTGGTGATCAGCTGGCAGAGATTGCGGCCGTGGATGCAACCGAGCGTGTCGCTGCACAAATGTGTCTGGCAGAGGTACCGTTACAGCAGTTTTTGCAAGAAGCAGTGGTTCCTTATGAAGATGATGAAATCACCCGCCTGATTCTGGATGAACATGATGCTGATGCCTTTTATCCGATCTCGCATTTTACTGTCGGAGATTTCCGTAACTGGCTGCTGAGTGCAGATGCCACCACAGAAAAACTTGCTGCTTTAAAAATGGGCCTGATTCCGGAAATGGTGGCGGCAGTGAGCAAGATTATGCGTAATCAGGATCTGATTCTGGTGGCAAAAAAAAGTCGTGTAGTTACGCGGTTTAGAAATACCATTGGTCTGGAAGGGCATCTTTCCACCCGCTTGCAGCCGAACCATCCGACTGATGATGTGATGGGAATTTCAGCTTCGATTCTGGATGGGCTGATGTATGGCAGTGGTGATGCGGTGATCGGGATTAATCCTGCGACTGACAACCTGCAAAACCTCTCCGAGTTATTAAAATTATTGGATCATATTATTCATGAATATCAGATTCCGACCCAGTCCTGTGTGCTGACCCATATCACTTCAGGGATTCAGTTGGCGAATAAAAATATCCCGATTGACCTGATGTTCCAGTCCATCGCGGGAACTGAAAAAGCTAATACCGGCTTCGGCATTAATCTGGAACTTTTACAGGAAGGTTATGAAGCGACTTTAAGCCTGAAACGTGGCACAGTGGGTCAGAACGTGATGTATTTTGAAACTGGACAGGGCAGTGCTTTGTCCAGTAATGGTCATCATGGGGTCGATCAGCAAACTCTGGAAGCACGTGCCTACGCCGTGGCACGTAAATTTAACCCTTTATTGGTCAATACCGTGGTCGGCTTTATCGGCCCGGAATATCTGTATAACGGTAAGCAGATTATCCGGGCAGGACTGGAGGATCATTTCTGTGGCAAGCTGCTCGGCGTGCCGATGGGTTGTGATATTTGCTATACCAACCATGCCGATGCAGATCAGGATGACATGGATATCTTGCTGACTCTACTCGCCAATGCCGGACTGAATTTTATCATGGGGATTCCGGGTTCAGATGATGTGATGCTGAACTATCAAACTACCTCTTTCCATGATGCTTTATATATTCGTCAGTTATTAGGCTTAAAACCGGCGCCTGAATTTGACCACTGGCTGCAACAGCAGGGTATTCTTTCTCAGCAAGCCCATCAGTTGCAGTGGCCGACTGAATTACCCAAACAGTTTTCCCGTTTGATGCTGTCTTAAGGAGTGATGATGAAACTGGTTCCTGATGTGCAATTTCAGTCACAGCTGCAAGACAATCCCTGGCAACAGCTCAAAGCCTATACCGATGCGCGTATAGCCTTAGGCCGGGCAGGTGGCAGTTTACCAACCCGACCAAGTCTGGAGTTTCAGCTGGCACATGCCCAAGCCAAAGATGCTGTGCTTAAATCACTTGCTGCTGACCAACTTAAAGCAAGTCTAAGCAGGACTGGTCTAACGATTTTAGACATTGAAAGCCAGGCAGTGGAAAAGGATTTCTATTTAAAACGCCCCGATTTGGGCCGTATCCTGTCTGATGAATCTAAAATGATGTTACAGCAATACCGGAATGAACATCATGACACTTGGGATGTGGTGATTGTCGCGGGAGATGGACTATCTGCACGTGCTACTGAAGAAAATACACCACACTTTATTCCTGCTTTGGTAGAAGCTTGCAAAGTACAAGGCTGGAGGTTAGCTCCTGTAATTATTGCCCGTGGTAGCCGTGTCGCACTGGGAGATGAGGTTGCAGAAAT
>NZ_DEZM01000127.1:0-238 GCF_002364825.1 Acinetobacter sp. UBA3132
CCGGTATTGTGCTGGTGATGGGCTTTATCATGGCGGGCAATGATTTTGGTGGTCAAACTGGTGCGGTACTGACCATCGGTGTATTCGACAAACTGTTACCGGGCGTTGGTGGTTGGGTCGTGACTTTCGGCATTATCTTCTTTGCCTACTCCACTATTCTGGGCTGGAGCTACTACGGCGAAAAATGTGCGACTTACCTGCTCGGTGAAAAGTTTGTTCTGCCTTACCGCATTATTTA
>NZ_DEZM01000127.1:451-18541 GCF_002364825.1 Acinetobacter sp. UBA3132
CCAAAGAATCGAAAGACTTTATTGCCCGACGCAAGTCTGGTGAGCTTTATTAATATAATCTAAAGCCCTAAAGAAAAAAGCCACTGTAAAAGTGGCTTTTTTACGGTCCCAGTGTTCTAAACAAAATCAGTTCAGACGACCTGAAAATTCATCGTCATCATGATTTTGATTAAGATTCAGAAATTCCTCACGATCTGCTTCAATCTCAAGCGCAGTTTCCAAAGACAAGACAAAAAATAGTACGCCAGGAATTTTCATTTCCCCTTCGCTATCTTCCAGATGGTCACCCAGCATTTGATAGATCGGGTTGGCTTCATCAAATGGCACATCGATATAAAGATCACCTGAATAGCTTTCAATCACACCGGGTTGCTCAATCCCCATACATGGTGCAAAAGCAATTTGGCGTTGCTCCAGCCACTCCATCAGATTCTGGCGCAGGTGATAGGAGTCAGCATCTGCATTTTCATGTTCATAATTTTCAAAATGTACAAATAATACATCACGGTCTTTTTCACGTGCGATTGCATCAATATGTTGCATATGTTGTGGCATGTTTGGTTTCCTGTTCCCGTGATGATTAAGGTCATTATAGGGTGTATTTGATGCTTATGTAGAGTAGCAGATGCAGATACGTCACACGCTGACGTAAAACAGCGAATTTTTCAGGTGAAGATCTTGGTTTTCGGTGGCATTCACCGCTATGCTGTAGCCCTATTCCCAATCTTGTTTTTCGGAAACTATGGCTAAAGCAAAAAGTGTCTATCGTTGTGAGCAATGTGGTGCAGACCATCCTAAATGGTCTGGTCAGTGCGCTGAATGTGGTGAGTGGAACAGCTTGCTGGAAGTCAACATTGTACCTGCGGTGACTCATCGTGCCCAGCCTAAAATTGGCGGCTATGCTGGTCAGGCCGCTGCGATTACCACACTTAATAAAGTTTCCGTTTCACATGAAAGTCGCATGCCGACCGGAATTGGAGAATTCGACCGGGTTCTGGGTGGTGGTCTGGTGACAGGTTCCGTTGTACTGATTGGTGGTGATCCGGGGATTGGTAAATCGACTATTTTGCTACAAACCGCCACACATATGGCCGCGGGTAACAGTTCCGCACTCTATGTGACAGGTGAAGAATCTTTATCTCAAGTGGCATTACGCGCTCAGCGTTTAGACTTGCCAACTGAACATCTTAAAGTCATGGCAGAAACCTGTGTAGAACGCATTTGCGAAGTGCTGGCACAGGAACGACCAGCAGTTGCAATCCTCGACTCGATTCAAACACTTTATACCGAAACCTTGCAGTCTGCACCGGGTGGCGTATCACAGATTCGTGAATCAGCAGCGCTCCTGACCCGTTTTGCCAAAAATAGCGGAACTGCCCTGTTCATTGTCGGTCATGTTACCAAAGAAGGTGCACTCGCAGGTCCGCGTGTGCTGGAACATATGGTGGACTGCGTTCTATATTTTGAAGGTCAGTCAGATTCGCGTTATCGAATGATCCGTGCAGTAAAAAACCGTTTCGGTGCAGTGAATGAGCTAGGGGTATTTGGCATGACCGATAAAGGTCTACGTGAAGTATCTAACCCGTCTGCCATTTTTCTGAGTCGTTATGATGAAGCCATTCCTGGTTCAATTGTGATGATCAGCCGCGAAGGTACACGTCCATTGCTGGTTGAAGTTCAGGCACTGGTCGATGATGCGCATGGTCAACCGCGTCGTGTGGCATTAGGTCTGGAACAAAACCGTCTGAATATGCTGTTAGCCGTAATGCATCGTCATGGCGGCGTACAAACCTCTGGTCAGGATGTCTATGTCAATATTGTCGGTGGTTTAAAGATTACCGAAACGGGTTCTGATCTGGCAGTTCTACTTGCCTGTGCATCGAGTATCCGTGGTAAAGCTCTGCCGCAGCAACTGGCTGTGTTTGGTGAAGTTGGTCTATCAGGAGAAATCCGTCCGGTACCCAATGGTCAGGAACGTCTCAAAGAAGCCATCAAGCATGGTTTTAAATATATTATCCTGCCGCGTGCCAATGCCCCGCAGAAAGAAATTCCGGGCGTACGCTTTATTGCGGTTGCCCGTCTGCATGAAGCCCTCAGTGAAGCCATGACTTTAAGTGATGAACTGTAGGATTCAATTTGTAGCACTCAGTTTGGAATTTCGGTAAAAAAATACAGTTTTTTGATTGAAATTCCATGTAAAGCCTATATAAATAGAGTGTTCAAATATATTTTTTACATAGGAAAACTGAATGGAAGTTCGACAGCGCGGTTTGATCGCGGGTTTCTTGACTGCAGCATTACTGGTTGCGCCTCTAGCTGCTGAAGCAAAACGTGCCGGTGGTGGTAAAAGCCATGGTATGCAACGTTCTGCTGCGCCGACTCAGACTTATCAGCAACCCCGTCAGGCAGCTCCTGCACAACAGGCTCCGACTGCAGGTGCAGTAACTCAGCAAAAATCTGGCCCTGGTGTGGGTGGTATGGTTGCTGCGGGTGTAGCGGGTGCTGCAATTGGTGCCGTCGCAGCGAATGCTTTGGCAGATGACAACGCGGCATCTCAAGCACAAGTTGAAGCTGTTCAAGAAGAAGAACAAGGTGGTATCCCAGGCTGGATCTGGATCTTACTTGCTGCAGCTGTTGCCTTCTTCATTTTCCGTAAAATGGGCGCAAAAAAAAAAGTAACTTCTAGCAATCCATTCGCTCCAAACAGTGGTGCTGGTTCGTCAGCACCATTTGGTCAAGCACCTGCTGCACCTCGCGGTGGTGATAGTACCAATATCTTTGGTCAGAATGTCGGTGGTCAAACACCTGGCAATAATGCCCCATTTGGTTCTGCTCCGGTAAATAACGCGCCGTTTGGTACTGCTTATACTCAAAGCGGTAGTCAGCTGCCTGATGGTACTGAACCTGCTGCCTTCTTGCGTGTTGCGCGTCAGCGTTTTAACCATATTCAGTCTATGAATACGGCGAGCAACATTTCAGAAATTCAGCGTTATCTGACCCCTGACCTGTATCAGTCTATGTATAACGACATTATGGCGAATCAGGATCAGGATGTTGCTGAGTTCTCTAACCTGAATGCCATGGTTGTAGATTCATCAAATGAAAATGGTCAATACGTAGTGAGCGTACGCTTTACCGGTACAGTAAGTGAAGACCTGAACAGTCTGCCACAGCCATTTGCTGAAGTTTGGCACTTTGTAAAACCTGCAGGTTCTAACCAGGACTGGCAGGTTGCGGGTATCCAGCAAGAAAGCTAAGACTTAAGTATTTTTAATAAAACAGCGGCCTTCGAGCCGCTGTTTTTATTTTCAGTATTGGGTTCCCATGCTGTGCTTCACAATCTATTTATCCCCCTATTTACACTGCTTAAACTCACACTTCATTTTAATTATTTAAAAGATCTTTAAAAATAGTTATTTAAAATATAAACAATAATTGTTATCATTCGCATCAATAAAATTCCCACAATTAAATAGACAGTATTTTCAATGACCAGCAGTCCTCATATGGATTTTACAGCTACTGAAAAATTAGCTGTCCCGAATCCAGCCATCCGATCTAAAAAGAAAGTGCAGCCCAAACTCACGGCTTATCGCTTTATGATTTTTTACCGTTTCATACTCGCTGCTTTGGGGGGATATGCTTTAGCCACTTTTGCAGCTATGGCTATTCCTCAGTACTTTAGTGAGTATCAAAGTAGTGCTGCCATATCCGCCACTATGATCGCTTTTCTTTTACAGACAGGGGCTTTCATCTGGGTATTTATGGTCAATAAAACCCTAAAAGCGACGCTGGGCATTTTGGTTCCAGCTGGGTTGTTCTATATCGCTTACCAGTTTTTAGGGAAATAAGATGAGACCAGATGCAAAACCGGAAGGTCCACGCCAGTCCATGTCATGGCTGCATACTTGGGCCAGTTTAATATTGGGCTGGCTGCTTTATGCGATTTTTCTGACTGGTACATTAAGTTTTTTCCAGAATGAAATTACTATCTGGATGAAACCAGAGTTGCACCAGTCTGTTCCGCAAGCCACCCAGATTGAACAGACCCGAGTGGCACTCGCCTATTTACAGAAAAATCATCCTGATGCGGGTAGCTGGGCCATTCAGCTGCCGCATGCTCGTCAGAACTATACTACGCTCAATATCCGTGGCGCTGGTGAAGATCCTCGTGCACGCCGCGGTGGCACACGAATTACTTTGGACAGTGCAACCGGTGAAGTACTAGAAGCACGCGAAACCCGTGGTGGTGGTTTCCTGTACCGTTTTCATTTTGATTTATATGGCATGCCACGTATGTGGGCACGCTGGATTGTCGGGATTGCGACTTTACTGATGATGGTGGGGATTATCAGCGGGATTATTACCCATAAGAAAATCTTTAAGGATTTCTTTACCTTCCGCCCAGGTAAAGGACAACGTTCATGGCTAGATGCACACAATGCAACCGCAGTATTTGCACTTCCCTTCCATATTATGATTACATTCAGTGGCTTATTGCTGCTGTTATTTACCATCATGCCTTGGGGCGTAAACCAGATTTATGAAAATCGTGGTGCTTTCCTCCAAGATCAGCGTAAAACTTTAATTCAGGATAATGGTCAGGAAGCTGAATCTCGTGCAGGTCATAGCGAACGTGGCGGCGAAGTGGCTGGTGGTGGTGAAGCACGTCGATCTCGTGACGAAAATCCCTCTGTCCGTCCAGCGCCTTTAACCGATCTGGCACCAGTTCTGGCAGCTGCGGACAAAGAATGGAATAACAATCCGATTGGTACTATTACCATTATTCGGCCAAATACCAGCCAAGCTGAAATTGAATTACGTGCTCTGAATGGTATCAGTGTTGCCTATCGTAGCGTGTACCCAAGTCTGGAATTCAACGGCGTAACCGGTGCGCTCAAACCGGATCAAACCGAACTAAAAACACCTTCAGTCGCGAATGGCATCTATAACGTGGTGACTTCACTGCATGAAGCGCGCGGTGTGGACCTCGCCCTGCGCTGGTTACTGTTCCTGTCCGGTATTGTCGGCACATTGATGATCGCTACTGGTCTGATTCTATGGTGTGTGAAACGTGCACCGCAACAGCAGAAACAAGGCTATAAATCTTTTGGTTATCGTACGGTGGAATTGACCAATATCGCAGCAATTATCGGTCTGCCTATTGCCTGTGCCGCTTACTTCTATGCCAATCGTTTTATTCCGGTGGAACTGGAAATGCGCGCTAACTGGGAAATCCGTACCTTTTTTATAGTATGGGTGCTGACTTTCTTCTATGCCATGATCCGGACGCATCGTCAGGCCTGGTTAGAACTGCTGGCACTGGCAACTGCTTTATTTGCCCTGCTTCCGGTCATAAATGTCCTGACTGGTGGACAGCCAATCTGGAATACTATAGCGAATGGTCAATGGGTCATTGCGAGCTTTGATCTGGCTATGTGGCTACTAGCTGTTGTGTTCTGGCTGGCCTTTAAGAAAGTGAAAAATTACCAAGGTCTGCTTGCTAAAAAAGCCAAGACTACAGCTGTGGAGACTGAAGTATAATGTTCTTCTTATTCATCTGGTCTGTATCTGTACTGGGCTTTATTGCCCTGGCGGCTTCAATGTCTAAACATCAAAAACAGATATTTGGCAAAGAACTGGATGTTGGCAAAACCCGACTAGCCACGCTTGCTGGCTGGGGACTGCTGATCATTGCGCTAATTTTTTGCCTGTTTAGCGGTACGATCAGCAATATGGTCAGCTATTGGCTAGGTAGTCTGACTTTTGCAGCATTAGCAGTTGGCCTGAGCCTGACTTACTTTGAATCAAAAATTAAAATAATCAGTATTGGCTTTGTGCTCATTGCATTCATTTCTGGACTAATTTGCGTATTTTAAGCTCAATTTAATTCCTTTTATAAAAAAGCCAGTCTTCGGATTGGCTTTTTTATTTTGAACCTTTTAATCTACATGCAAAGATTTTTGAGATTTTGACATGACCGAGCGTGTTTCTCCCCCTGCCACTCTGGCAAACCGCGCACTGGCAGGCAATGCCGAAGCACAATTTGAGCTTGCCGAACTATATATGCACAGCGAGCATGAAGATGACATCATTCTGGCTGAAGAATGGGCACTAAAAGCAGCGAACGGTGGTCTGGTTGAAGCCATGTACTGGCTCGGTGAAGGTTATACGGTTTATGCCAAAGAAATTGCGGAGGAAGACCCGGAAGATTCTAAAGCTCACTTTGAGTTAGCTTATTACTGGTTGAGCAAAGCCAATTTCGAAAAGCATCCAGCAGCAACATTGGAACTTGCCGGTTTTTACCGTCGTGGTGATGTGGTTGAAAAAAATGTCGAAAAATCCATTGCACTAGTGAAACAGGCAGCTGAATGGGGTGAAGTTCAAGCCATGCGTGATCTTGCCTTTATTTATGCCAATGGTCTTGGTGTAGTCGCTGATGACATACAGGCAGAAAACTGGACTAAGAAAGCAGATGAAATTGAGCAGGACATAGAATAAATAAAAAGCCCATCAGATGATGGGCTTTTTATTTTGTTAAGCATTATTCCAACACCCTGAACTTTGGCTATCGAAAAACTCCACTTTAATATTTGAATTAATTTTGTTTATTAGTCGCTCTACTCTATGGCAATAATCTTGATTATTTTCAAAAACAGAAATAGCAAACTTCCCATCAAATTTACCTTTAAAAACCTGATCAACCAAATGAAGCTCTTGCACTTCTATACCCCATCCATAAATAACTAGATTTTTTCCATCATTCAAAAATTCAGGGAGAACCTCATAATAGACCTTACTTAGGTAATGACTACTTTTGATAGAATCCATTTTTTTATCACTTGTGCCTTCAGCAACAAAAATAGGAATACTTTGATCAGTCCAATTTTCTTCAATGGTTTCTAATAAATCAGAGTTAAATTTCCGTTTAACTTTACGTTCAATTCCATTTGCAAAGCGAAATATAGATAGATTACCGTGTTGATAAAAAGTTCTAGTTACTTCCTTTTCATAACTACTTTTATAGTATGGATCTTTTAAATAATCCCATCTATTAAAGATCACCCCATCATCTGAAAATCCATCTTTAAATACATGATCATCTTTAATGGCGTCATTACCATACATTCTAATCGAATGTAAAATAAGGTCATAATTAAGAGAAACTATTGTTCTAAATCGTTTTGTAAATTGATACAGCTGAGGTAATTGATCAAATATTTCAGCATGTTCACAATGAACTTCTTTAACAACTTCGAGTAAAGCATTTTTAATATTCTTGTAAGCTGAATCAATTTTTGGATCTATTATTCCTAAATGCTTATTTACTAGCTTCGCATGCCAGACTAATCTCAAAATTAACTCAAAATCACATGTATCAAACTCGATAAAAAGTTTAGATATATCCTCATTAAAAAGTTTTAATTTTTCAGCTTCTTCTTTTAAAGAGTCAAAACGAAATTTTTGATGCAGAGCAACACTAGCCCCATTACCAATAATTAAATTGCCATTCTCATAATCATCCTTAATTTCAGCCCATTCCTTAATTGGATATTCGAAGCTGTCTGCCATAGTTTAGTCTCAAATTTTCTTATTAGTCAGATATTAAACAATTTCAGATTGGAACCAAATTAATTTCCAAGTACAATACTGCGCTAGTCGAGGGATGCTGCGACGTTTTACAGGTACGAAATGTAAAAGCGCCAGGCTCGACGATCGGTCCATCTTTTTCTAGACAGACCAACAACGGCATCCGCGAACTGAATGATCAATTATTGTTTTTTATAAGGAGATCGTGATGAACGCGGTTAATGCTTCATTTACAGATTATAAAGTTGCCGATATTTCACTGGCTGACTACGGCCGTAAAGAAATCAAACTTGCAGAAGCTGAAATGCCAGCCCTAATGGGTCTGCGTAAGCGTTACTCTGCTGCTAAACCACTTGCTGGCGCTAAAATTTTGGGTTGTATCCACATGACAATCCAAACAGCTGTTCTTATCGAAACTTTGGTAGAACTGGGCGCTGAAGTTCGCTGGACATCTTGTAACATCTTCTCAACTCAAGACCACGCTGCTGCTGCCATTGCTGCGTCTGGTGTTCCAGTATTTGCTTGGAAAGGCGAAACTGAAGAAGAATACATGTGGTGTCTTGAACAACAAATCAATGTAAACGGTACACCTTGGGATGCCAACATGATTCTGGATGATGGCGGTGACTTAACTGCACTTGTTCATGAAAAATACCCAGAAGTTCTTGCAAAAATTCACGGTATTACTGAAGAAACCACAACAGGTGTTCAACGTCTGCTTGAAATGTGGAAAGACGGTTCACTTAAAGTTCCTGCAATCAACGTAAATGATTCAGTAACTAAATCTAAGAACGACAACAAATACGGTTGCCGTCACTCGCTAAATGATGCGATCAAACGTGCAACAGATATGCTTTTATCTGGCCGTCGTGCACTTGTCATTGGTTACGGTGACGTAGGTAAAGGTTCTGCACAATCGCTTCGTCAAGAAGGCATGATCGTACGCGTTTCTGAAATCGATCCAATCTGTGCAATGCAAGCATGTATGGATGGTTACGAAGTTGTTTCTCCATACAAAAATGGCGTGCAAACTGGTAAAAAAGAAGACGTAAACGCTGACCTTCTTTTAAATACTGATCTGATCGTAACCACAACAGGTAACTACCACGTTTGTGACGCTGCAATGTTAGATACATTAAAAGCTGGTGCAGTGGTGTGTAACATCGGTCACTTCGACACTGAAATCGACACCAACTACCTACGTGGTTACAAGTGGGTTGAAGTGAAGCCTCAAGTACACCAAGTATATCGTTCAGAAAACGAAAATGATTACCTGATCCTTCTTTCTGAAGGTCGTCTGGTGAACCTTGGTAATGCAACAGGTCACCCTTCACGTGTGATGGATGGTTCATTTGCTAACCAAGTCTTGGGTCAAATGCATTTATTCGCTGAGAAATTTGCTGATCTACCTGAAGATCAAAAACAAGCAGCGATTCGCGTTGAACTGCTTCCTAAGAAATTAGATGAAGAAGTTGCGGCAGCCATGGTTGCAGGCTTTGGTGGTGTGTTAACGCAGTTAACGCAAGAACAAGCGGATTACCTTGGCGTAGCTGTTGAAGGTCCGTTTAAGTCTGACGCTTATAAATATTAATTAGCCCTCACCCCATCCCTCTCCCATAAGGAGAGGGTGAACTCTCAAATCATTTACATTACGAGTTTTACTTGTGAAATTTAAGTAATTTGAGCCAAGACTCTGCGTTATTCAGTAATGAATACTCCTCTCCCTTTGGGAGAGGTCAGGGAGAGGGTGAATAAAAAGTATTTATAAAAATAGGATTTAACCATGTCGAAACAGATTCCGATTTCATTCGAGTTCTTCCCAACCAAAACTGATGCCGGTGCAGAAAAACTCAAGACCGTACACCAAGAGCTTCAGCTTTTAAATCCAGAATTTTTCTCGGTGACTTATGGTGCCGGTGGTTCAACTCGTGAACGCACCTTATCCACATTGGCTGATTTCAATGGTAAAGGGACGCCAGTTGCCCCTCACCTTTCATGTATTGGTGATAGCAAAGAACGTATCGCAGAATTACTGGATTTATATAAATCTCAGGGTATCAACCGTATTGTGGCACTGCGTGGTGATTTACCATCAGGTCAAGTCGGTTTAGGTGAACTACCATACGCGCAAGATTTGGTTCGTTTTATCCGTGAACATTCAGGTGATCATTTCCATATTGAAGTGGCAGCCTATCCTGAAATGCATCCACAAGCAGACAACTTTGACGCTGATATCAAACGTTTCTGTGAAAAAGCCCATGCTGGTGCCAATGCTGCACTTACACAGTTCTTCTTTAATCCAGATGCGTACTTCTACTTTGTAGAACGTATCCAAAAAGAAGGTGTAAATATTCCTGTTGCACCAGGGATTATGCCAATTACCAATGCCAGCAATTTAATCCGCTTTGCCGATGGTACAGGTGCAGAGATTCCACGCTGGATTCGCAAACAATTGGCAACTTATGGTGACGATACTGCATCCATCAAAGCATTTGGTCATGAAGTGATCGTTAAACTTTGCGAACGCCTGATTGCTGGCGGTGCACCAAGCCTGCACTTCTACACCATGAACACCACTGACCCTACACGTCAACTTGTAAAAGACTTAGGTCTTGCATAAGTTTTGAGGCGGTATTTTCCCTCCTTAATTTATCCCTTTGGGAGAAATACAGAGAGGGCATAAAAAAATACCGTCTTGTTTTGTTCCACTTGAGAGTAATCCTTAAATGCCACGTTTTTTTATTGAAGCAGACTTAAATGTTGATTCCACGGTTGAGTTAACTGAAACCGTTTTTCATCATTGGGTGAAGGTATTACGTGCTCAAGTCGGTGAAAAAGCTACCCTGTTCAATGGACAAGGTGGTGAATATGAAGTTGAACTTGTAGAAGTTACCAAAAAGTCAGCTACTGTACAGGTCAATAGCTTTAACCCAAGCAACCGCATGCCAAAATTCACAGCTTTACTGGGTCAGGTCATGAGTAAAGGCGACCGTATGGATTATGCCATTCAAAAAGCGGTTGAACTTGGTGTCTCAGAAATTCAGCTTTTAACCTCTGAACGCTGCGAAATGCGCCTCAAGTACGATCGTGACCAAAAAAAGCTCGATCACTGGCAAGCTATTGCTACGGCAGCCTGCGAACAATGTGGTTTGAATATTGTTCCAAAAATTCTTGCTCCGATGTCACTGGAAAACTGGTTGCAAAGTGAACTTCCTCAAACCAAGCTCGTATTAGCTCCAAACAAAGATGAAGTGGATGTTCTTTACAATGCAACGCCAGACTTGGCGTTATTGATTGGTCCAGAGGGCGGACTCAGTGAGGCTGAAATCTCTGCTGCCAATACTCAGGGATTTGTGAACTGGTGTATTGGTGAACGTGTTCTGCGTACCGAAACTGCGCCTGTCGTAGCTTTATCTATTTTGAACTACAAATTTTAATTTCTCTCAATAATCAATTTTACTTTATCGCATTTGTAAAAATTTGTGGGGCTTTTGATTGATTTTTATATATTGGCACTTTAGTCTTAATAAGATAAAAATGAATGACCTATTAAATGATAAAAGTTACTTATTTAAGGGGCTTAATAAAAACAATGCAGTACCACCCTTACGTAGATTAAAGGCATCTTAATCATGATTCATAATCAGGATGATTATATTCAGCAGCAGCTAAACAGTGCACAAATCGTGAATACGATTCGTCACAGTCGATACTTTTTAATTAGTATCCTGCTGGTATGTCTTTATATCTTCTGTATTTACCAGTTACATTATCATCCGGCAGACTATTACCTGAATCTTTGGTTTATTCTTACCGAGATGGTGGTCTGCATGTGCTGGCTGATTAGTACCGTCTACTTTAAACCGAATGAGTTTAAGCTGGAAACTGCTCACCGCTGGCTACAAATCCAGTGTCTACTGGTAGGTATCTGTATTTCAACCGGGATTTTTACCCTGTATGTTCATTTGCCGCGTGTAAATCCATCTTTTGAACTGATTGAAGCACTGACTCTGACTGGCTTGCTGATTATGGTGACTCAAGCTTTTGGTCTCACCTATCTCACGCAAAAACTGAGTTATTTCTGCCTGATATTCTTGCCGTCCCTAGTCCCATTCTTCTTTCTGCAGATCACGGAATCCTCTTCACTTAATCCGTTTTTCAGTCTGGCATTGAACTTTTCTGTCATTGTAATTTTGCTGTGTGCCAATAGTACTTACCGTATTCATCAACGTACTTCACGTCTATATGCGGAGAATAATCTGTTGGTGACAAATGCTGAACAGCAAGTTACCTGGACTGATGAACTGTGTAAACAGTTACAAACTGAAGTGAATAAATCCAAAGATATCGAACTTCAATTACAGCTCAATAATCAGCTGCTGGAACAAAAAGTGCGGGAACGTACTTATGATATCGAGCAGATTAATCTTGCCTTACAGGACCAGCATCAGAATCTGGAACTTGCGCATGAAATTGCGGGTATCCGCCCGTGGGACTGGAACATTAAAGATCGAACCATTACCCTGACGACACATACACAAGAAAAAATCCAGCGCAGTTCCGGTCAGCATCAGGCACAACTGCATCATCTGATCCATCCGGATGATCTTCGTCATTTCAAAGATATGATGAAACAACACTTACGCGGTCAGGTAGAGCGCTATGAAGCCACCTACCGCATCCAGAATACCCAAGGGGTATGGGGCTGGGTTCATGATATCGGGCGTGTCATCAGCCGTGATCCAAAAACCAATAAACCCGTACGCATGGTCGGTATTCGCCGTGATATTCAGCAGGAACGTAATTCTCAGGAAGGATTAAAACTTGCAGCCAGCGTATTAGAGCAAGCGGCTGAAGGTATCTTTATACTTAATCAAGAGCTGAGCTATATCGAAGTGAATCCTTTTTTCGAGCAACTTTCTGGTTTTGAACGTCAGCAAATTCTGGGCAAGCACCTGTTTGATATTACGGTAAATACCAAATCTCAGCAGCGCAGTGTACATACCAATATCATCAAGCAGGTCATGAAGATTGGTTCTTTTGATGGCGAACTTAATGAAAAATTCTTGTCCGGCAAAGAGATGCCACTATGGCTGCATATCAATGCCATTATGGATGATGAAGGCCGTATCACCCACTATATCGGGATTGTGTCGGACCTGACTGAACGTAAGCTTCAGGAACAGCGTCTGTCTTATCTGGAAAATTATGACACCCTGACCGACTTACCAAATCGTTTCTATTATAACTATCAGCTGCACCAGTACCTGGTGACACAAAAAGATTCCATCAAGCAGATGGCGGTGATTCGAATCAATATCGACCGTTTCCGTCCGCTGAATGAATATCTGAGCAACAACGGTGGTGATGAGTTATTACGTCAGGTGGCACAGCGCTTACGCTTAACCAATGCTGAAGCCATGTTTGTTGCGCATTTGAATGGCGATGACTTTGCCATTCTGTATGAAATCTCGCATATTCGCCCTTCCGTGCAGGAACATTGTGAGCATATTGCGAAAGCCTTTAGTCAGCCATTCAATATCTTTGGTCAGGACTATGAAATTACGCTTTCAATGGGGGTAGCTTTTTATCCTGATCATGGCCGTCAACTGGATTATCTCAATAACTGTGCCGAACAGGCACTGAGTGAAGCCAAAAATCTCGGTGGGAATACCATTTACTTTTATTCAAGTGAAAATACTGCCCTGCTGGAACAAGGAATTTTCATTGAACGCGATCTGCGTAAAGCCATCCAGAATGGTGAACTGATCGTCTATTATCAGCCGAAGATCAATCTTAATGACCAGAAGATCTACGGTTTTGAAGCCTTAATCCGCTGGAATCATCCGGAGAAAGGCATTATTCCACCGGGGATGTTTATTCCATTGGCAGAACAGACCAGTATGATTTCGGAAATCGGTCAACTGGTGATACAGCAAACGGCAAAGCAGATCCGTAAATGGAATGACCAGGGTTTCCATAATATCTGTATTTCAGTGAATATTGTGGCGCAGCAACTCCGCCGCGGCCAGTTACTGGATGATCTGGATGAAGCGATCAAACTGAACTGTATTTCTGGTTCGAATCTGGAACTGGAAATTACCGAATCTTCATTGGTAGAAAATTCTGAAACCGTAATGAATGTGCTGAATCAGATCAAGGAACGTGATATCAACATTTCCCTGGATGACTTTGGTACGGGCTATTCGTCCCTGTCTTATCTGGCAGAGTTCCCAATCGATATTTTAAAGATTGACCGCAGTTTTGTATCCAAAATTGGTGAAGCCAAACAGGATGCTATTGTCAGTGCAATGGTTGCAATGGGCAAAGCCATGGGAATGAAAGTAGTAGCTGAAGGTATTGAGACAGAGCAGCAGCTAGATTTCCTGCGTCAACTCGGTTGTGATATTGCACAGGGCTATCTGTTTTCCAAGCCGCTTCCTGAACAGCAAGCGACCGAATTTCTTGAACAAAATATGACACCTGAGACTTATACCTATCAGGTATAAATCCAGACCTAAGACCAATTATTTCTTCAAAAAACGGGTGCGTTTGGCTGGGCTAAGCGCACAACTAGTGATATATTCTCCTGTATTCCGCGGTTATGTTACCTGCAATTGGGTAATTATTGATAGATCGAGAGACTAATGGACGAACAATCTTTAAAACAACAGGCACTGTACTACCACGAATTTCCTACCCCCGGCAAAATCAGCGTCACCCCAAGCAAACAACTCGTTAACCAACATGATTTAGCACTAGCTTACTCTCCAGGTGTTGCAGCGCCATGTTTGGAAATTGAAAAAGACCCATCTAAAGCAGCGCTGTATACAGCACGTGGTAACCTTGTTGCGGTAGTAAGTAATGGTACAGCGGTTCTTGGCCTGGGTAACATTGGTCCTTTAGCATCTAAACCGGTTATGGAAGGTAAAGGCGTCCTGTTCAAGAAATTTGCTGGCGTCGACGTATTCGATATCGAAATCGCAGAAAATGATCCAGACAAAATTGTCGACATCGTTGCAGCATTAGAACCGACTTTTGGTGGTATTAACCTCGAAGATATTAAAGCACCAGAATGTTTCTATATTGAACAGAAACTTCGTGAACGCATGAACATTCCGGTGTTCCACGATGACCAGCATGGTACATCAATCATTGTAGGTTCAGCATTACTCAATGCTTTAATTATCAATGGTAAAAAAATTGAAGAAATCAAGATCGTAGCATCTGGTGCAGGCGCTGCTGCATTGTCTTGCTTGAACCTTCTTTGTGCACTAGGCGCGAAGAAAGAAAATATCATCGTTGCTGACTCACGTGGTTTATTGACTACAAAACGTGAAGGCTTAGATGAATCGAAAAAAGCGTATGTACAAGACATCGAAGGTACTCAGCTTGCTGACGTAATGGACGGCGCAGATATGTTCTTGGGTCTGTCTGCTGCAGGCATTCTGACTCAAGACATGGTCAAGAAAATGGCCAAAGATCCAATCATCTTTGCCTTGGCTAACCCGGATCCGGAAATTTTGCCAGAACATGCCCATGAAGCACGTTCAGACGTGATCATGGCAACTGGCCGTTCAGACTATCCGAACCAGGTGAATAACGCACTTTGCTTCCCATACATCTTCCGTGGCGCACTCGACGTTGGTGCAACCACCATTAACGAAGAAATGAAGATTGCTTGTGTACACGCGATTGCGCGTATGGCACATGTCGAAGCAGATGCTGCATCTTATGGTGAAAAATCAGCATCATTTGGTCGTGATTACTTAATTCCTCGCCCACTGGATCAACGTTTGATTTTAGAGATTGCGCCAGCAGTTGCTAGAGCAGCGATGGATTCTGGCGTAGCAACACGTCCAATTCAAGACTTCTCTGTATATCATCAACGTTTGTCTGAGTTTGTTTATAACTCAGCATTTATGATGAAACCGATTTTTGCTCAAGCAAAATCAGATCCTAAGCGTATTGCATATGCGGAAGGTGAAGATCTTCGTGTACTTCGTGCTGTACAAATTGCAGTGGATGAAGGCATGGCGAAGCCAATTTTGGTGGGCCGTACAGCAGTAATTGAAGCAAATATCAAAAAATTGGGCTTACGCTTAGAAAACGGGGTGAACATCACCATCGTTGACCAAGAAAAGAACCCAGACTACGAGAAATTTGCCGATGACTACTACAGCATTATGCAGCGTAAAGGGGTAACACCAGAGTACGCACAACGTGAAGCTCGTCGTCGCTCAACACTTATCGCATCTATGCTTGTCAAACACGGCCTTGCAGACGGTATGTTATGTGGTACGTACTCAAGCTACGACATCCACTTGGACTTCGTCAGCAATATCATTGGTAAAAAAGACGGTCACAATACCTTCTTTACTTTGAATGCCTTGATGCTTGAAGAGCGTAACCTGTTTATTGCAGATACCTATATCAACCGTAATCCAACTGCTGAACAGCTTGCTGAGATGACCATTCTTGCTGCTGAAGAAGTACGTCGTTTCGGTATGACACCACGTATTGCGCTATTGTCTCACTCTAGCTTCGGTTCTGACCAGAACGATGCCAGTGCACAGAAAATGCGTAAGGTCTACGACATTCTGTCTGAGATTGCGCCTGAACTAGAAGTTGAAGGTGAAATGCATGGTGATGCGGCACTGGATGAAAATATCCGCCAGTTTGCTTATCCGAAC
This sequence comes from Acinetobacter sp. UBA3132, assembly GCF_002364825.1. Lineage (NCBI taxonomy): Bacteria > Pseudomonadati > Pseudomonadota > Gammaproteobacteria > Moraxellales > Moraxellaceae > Acinetobacter > Acinetobacter sp. UBA3132. The sequence continues at coordinate 16,735 of NZ_DEZM01000127.1, forward strand.
TCACGCTTCAAAGGTGCTGCGAACCTGTTGATCATGCCAAACTTGGATGCAGCTAACATTTCGTTTAACCTGTTAAAAGCAACTTCTGGTAACAATGTGACCATTGGCCCGATTCTGCTGGGTGCAGCGAAACCAGTTCATATTTTAACGCCGACAGCGACTACACGCCGCGTCGTGAATATGACTGCTTTGACTGTTGCAGAAATCCAACAAGCGGAACAAGACGCCCTGTAAGCAAACGCGGCGAACGCCGAGTTTCTTGACTTGAGAAAACCTCTATTCTGTAGCATGATGCTTCTAAGAATAGAGGTTTTTTCATGCAAGTTTATTTAGTAGGCGGTGCAGTTCGAGATCATTTGCTCGGACACCCCTATCACGAAAAAGATTATGTAGTGGTGGGTGCAAGCCCCAATCAAATGCTCAATCTGGGCTATCAGCCGGTTGGGAAGGATTTCCCTGTATTTTTGCATCCTGAAACAAAAGAAGAATATGCATTAGCACGTACCGAACGTAAATCCGGCACTGGTTATCATGGTTTTGAATTCCATACCGATACCAGCGTCACGCTTGAACAGGACTTGATCCGTCGCGACCTGACCATCAATGCCATGGCCATGGATGAAGCCGGTCATGTGCATGATCCCTATAATGGTCAACAGGATCTTGCTGACCGCGTTTTACGTCATGTTTCTGATGCTTTTATTGAAGATCCACTGCGCGTATTACGTGTAGCGCGCTTTGCTGCGCGTTATCATGCAATGGGCTTCCATGTTGCCACAGAAACACTCGATTTGATGCGTCAACTCACTGAATCAGGGGAATTAAATACGCTAACACCTGAACGGGTCTGGAAAGAAACATCCCGTGCCCTGATGGAATCACATGCGGATATTTATTTTGAAGTATTACGCAGCTGTGGTGCATTAAAAGTACTGTTCCCAGAAATTGATGCCCTGTTCGGCGTCCCGCAACGTCCGGAATATCATCCGGAAATTGACTGCGGTATTCATACCATGATGTCGCTACAACAGGCTTGTCGCCAGAACTATGATTTGGATGTACGTTTTGCTGTTCTGGTGCATGACCTAGGTAAAGCCTTAACACCTGCCGAGGAATTGCCACGTCATATCATGCACGAAGAGCGTGGTGTACAGCCGGTAACTGAATTGTGCGAACGTTTCAAAGTACCAACTTATACCAAACAACTGGCAATTGCGGTCTGTAAAGAACATTTAAAATGCCATCAGGCACTCAATCTGAAACCAGGTACTTTATGGCGGCTATTGCAACGTCTGGATGTATTACGTCGCCCGGAACGTGTAGAAGCTTTTGTGCAAGCCTGTGAATGTGATTCTCGTGGCCGTTTAGGTCTGGAAGACCGTGCCTATCCACAAGCCCAATATGTGCGCGAAGCCATGCAAGTGGTTCGTGGCATCAAGGCTCAGGATTTACCAGCAGATATTCAGGGTCCTGATATTGGCGAGATGCTGATTGAACGTCGTATTCATGCCTTAGCCGAGCTGAAAGAACGCCATACTGCTTTAATTTAAGAAAGCTCCTTCGGGAGCTTTCTTCTTTGTATATATTGATATCTAAAATACTTTTATTCTGCGCACTTATATTCATATTCAAAATTATTAAAATTCATTGACTTCATCTTCCGCCTAAAATCAGCTTATCTCTCTTTCGCATCTGTCTAGATAAAAACTTATGAATTTTCTGATTCGTCCCTTGCAACTTGAACAGGACTTGCACGTAATCCATGTACTTACTACACAACTTGGCTATCTCACCACAGTAGAAAATA
>NZ_DEZM01000064.1:0-6704 GCF_002364825.1 Acinetobacter sp. UBA3132
CATGCCTAATCTGGCAGCCTCTAATCGTCATTACTTTAAGTCAGATAGCTTCTATATCGCCCTGCAACGTGAAAACTGCCAGCTTATTACTTGGCCAATTTTGAAAATTTCTGATCATGCAATTCATTGCATACATGGTGAAAATTATCCGGTTGAGGTCATTATTCAAACCTTTAAATAAAAATCTATTTATTTTTTTCTGATATATATTCCATAAAAAATACTAAAAAAGAATAAAGCCCTAAATTTTATTGATCGCTTTTTATACAATTTTAGCATCAAAATACGTTTATATTTTTCTATGAGGTATTTCGTAGCGAAATAGTACCGATTGATATCAACTATCTTATCATCGTTAATTCCTATCATTAATTATTTTAATATATAAATTTTGATAACCAATGGAGTCAAAAACCAGCTTTGACTCCATGAACTAGGACTTTATCCAATACGACGTTTTAAACCGGTCATTTGCAGTACACGTGTCGAGATTTCTTCAATCGACATCTCGGAAACATTCAGATACTTAATACCCTCTGAAATGTAAATTCCTTCAATCGCACGCAGTTCCATCTGGCACTGACTAAAGCTGGCATAACGGCTATTCGCCTTACGCTCAGAACGGATTGCCACCAGGCGTTCCGCATCAATCATCAGGCCAAACAGCTTGTTTTTATGCGGTCGCAGCACGGCTGGCAGGCGGTTATCATCCAGATCTTCTTCAGTCAGTGGGTAGTTTGCAACACGAATTCCAAACTGTAGAGAAAGATAAATCGAAGTCGGTGTTTTACCAGAACGCGATACACCAATCAGGATCAGATCGGCCTTGTCATAATGACGAGTACGCGCGCCATCATCATTATCCAGAGCAAAATGTACAGCATCAATACGCGCTTTATAGGAAGCAGAGTCGGTTACCGCATGAGTTTGTCCTACCAGCGTCGTTGGATCTGTACCTAGCTCTTCGGATAGTTTACTAATAAGCCCTTCAAATACATCAAGATTTACTGCATTAGCTGTATTAATAATATCACGCACATATGGGTCCACCAAAGTATCAAAAACCAGTGGTTTCTGTCCTTCCTCGTGGGCACGTGCATTGATCTCGGCTACGACATTGGTCGCAGCTTCTTCAGAGCTTATATAGGGAATGATATGTATATCAAAATCGACATGAGGGAACTGTGCCAAAAGTGAGTGTCCCAGCGTCTCTGCGGTGATCGCAGTACCATCAGAAATGAAGAAAACACTACGCTTTATCTGTTTACCTTCCGACATTAAAATTCTCCTCAAACATTTGTCTTCGTACTATATAATCTTTATAGTAAACCGATCTTACATGACTGTCGCTTAGTAAAATCATCCACCTAGGTGATTTGCTATACTCTCATGCCAAGATAATGATTAATACTGCAAAAGTGGAGTAACAACTTTGGAAGCGCGCGTAATTGGTCTGGAAAAATTAGGGAAACACGATGTTGAGCTTGTTGGTGGGAAAAACTCATCTTTGGGCGAAATGATCAGCCACCTAGCAAACGCTGGTGTATCTGTACCAGGTGGTTTTGCAACAACTGCTGGTGCATATCGTGAATTTCTCGAGCAAAGCGGCCTAAACGCTAAAATCAATGCAGAGCTTGCTAGCCTAAACGTTGATGATGTAAACGCTCTTGCTGAAACTGGCGCTAAAATTCGCCAATGGATTGTAGAGACTCCGCTTACTGCAGCATTAGAACAAGAAGTTCGTGCAGCATTTGACGCACTTTCTAACGACAACCCTGACATCGCGGTTGCCGTTCGTTCATCTGCAACTGCAGAAGACTTACCAGACGCGTCTTTTGCTGGTCAGCAAGAAACTTTCTTGAACATCCGTGGCATCGACAATGTATTGATCGCGATCAAAGAAGTTTTCGCATCTTTATACAATGACCGCGCAATCTCTTACCGTGTACACCAAAACTTTGCCCATGACGTGGTTGCCCTTTCTGCTGGCGTACAACGTATGGTTCGCTCTGAAACTGGCGCAGCTGGTGTAATGTTCACACTGGATACTGAATCAGGCTTCCGTGATGCAGTATTCATCACCGCTTCTTACGGTCTGGGTGAAATGGTTGTACAGGGCGCAGTTAACCCTGACGAGTTCTATATCTCTAAACCACTTCTAATTGCTGGTAAGCACGCGATCCTTCGTCGTAATCTGGGTTCTAAACACCAGAAAATGATTTATGGTGAAGAAGGCGCTGCTGGTAAATCAGTAGTTGTGGTAGATGTTGAAAAAGCTGAACGTCAACAGTTCGCTTTAAATGACCAGGAACTTCAAGAACTAGCTAAACAAGCACTGATCATTGAAAAACACTACGGTGCGCCAATGGACATCGAGTGGGCAAAAGACGGTGATGACGGCAAACTGTACATCGTTCAGGCGCGTCCTGAAACTGTAAAAAGCCGTGAAAACGTTGGTACGATGGAACGTTACCTGTTGAAACAGAAAGGTACGGTAGTATGTGAAGGCCGTTCAATCGGTCAACGTATCGGTTCTGGTAAAGTCCGCATCGTAACGTCGATCAAAGAAATGGACAAAGTACAAGACGGTGACGTACTTGTATCTGACATGACTGACCCGGACTGGGAACCGGTGATGAAACGTGCTGCTGCAATTGTGACCAACCGTGGTGGTCGTACTTGTCACGCTGCAATCATTGCACGTGAACTGGGTGTTCCAGCAATCGTTGGTTGTGGTAATGCAACTGAAGTACTGGTAGACGGTCAGGAAGTGACTGTATCTTGTGCTGAAGGTGATACTGGTTTCATCTACGAAGGCGCGCTTGATTTTGAAGTTCAAACGAACTCGATCGAATCTATGCCTGAACTTCCATTCAAAGTCATGATGAACGTAGGTAACCCGGATCGTGCATTTGACTTCGCACAAATTCCGAACGAAGGTATTGGTCTTGCTCGTCTTGAGTTCATCATTAACCGCATGATCGGTGTACATCCTAAAGCATTGCTGAACATTGACAGTCTGCCTCGTGAAACGCGTGCTGCTGTGATGGCGCGTACTGCGGGTTATGCATCTCCAATCGAGTTCTATGTGGAAAAACTGGTTGAAGGTATTTCTACCCTTGCTGCTGCATTCGCTGACAAGCCAGTGATCGTACGTATGTCTGACTTCAAGTCAAACGAATATGCGAACCTGATCGGTGGCAAGTTGTATGAACCAGAAGAAGAAAACCCGATGCTGGGCTTCCGTGGTGCAAGCCGCTACGTTTCTGACAACTTCCGTGACTGCTTCGAACTTGAATGCCGTGCACTGAAAAAAGTTCGTGACGAAATGGGTTTGACCAACGTACAAATCATGATTCCTTTCGTACGTACTGTAAACGAAGCGAAACGTGTCATTGAGCTACTGGCATTAAATGGCCTGAAACGTGGTGAAAATGGTCTAAAAGTTATCATGATGTGTGAATTGCCAACTAACGCGCTGTTAGCTGATCAGTTCCTTGAACACTTCGATGGTTTCTCTATCGGTTCTAACGACTTGACTCAGTTAACACTAGGTCTAGATCGTGACTCTGGTATCGTATCTCACCTGTTCGACGAACGTGATGCTGCTGTAAAAGTCCTTCTTTCTATGGCGATCCAGGCTTGCCGTAAAGCAGGTAAATATGTAGGTATCTGTGGTCAAGGCCCTTCAGATCACCCAGATCTTGCAAAATGGTTAATGGAACAAGGTATTGAATCTGTATCTCTAAACCCGGACTCAGTATTGGATACCTGGTTCTTCCTTGCTGATCAAGAAGCTAAATAAGCTGAAATTCAGTAAATAAAAAAGACCCTCAAATGAGGGTCTTTCTTATTTCAGTAATAAATTTTATATGAATTTAAGAGATTAGAGTTAACTAATCATTCCTTTGATATTTATCAGCAAAAAATCTTTCGTCATTACATTAAAATTACAGTTTTTAAGCCACTAATCTTGGATACTTTATTTTATGTAGATGGCTAAAAATTTGGATTTTTTTAGTTTCCTAAATCAAATTCGTTTTCTTTTGTGTTGTTTTGGTTGTACTTCACCTAAAAATGTCCGACATATGCGCATGTTTAGCTTAAGATTTTGTTTGTGTTATGGCTATAATTCAATAAAATCGAAGCTAAACCTTTTCAACGTACATTTTGAGATTCAGTCTTTATGCAGATTTACCTGGCACGAAACAATCAACAAGCTGGACCATATACGCTTGAACAGCTAAATCAGATGCTTGCAAGCCAGCAAGTATTATTGACTGATTTGGCCTGGCACCAAGGCATGACCGAATGGAAAGCTTTGGGTGAGCTCACGCAGGGTAAATTCGTTTATGAACCTGAAGGTTATATTCCACCTGCACCAGTTGCCGAGCCAGCAGCACCATTTGAGCAGCCTGCAGCACAAACCAATACTTATGCACGTCCTGCACCAAAAGCGAATATATCTGAACTGGCGAGTATTCCTGCACGTATTTTTGCCAAGTTCGTCGACCTGCTGCTCTGGATTCCAGCAACTTTCATTTTGACTGCCTTCTTCACAGCTGAAGAAAAACTGCGTTTTACCCAGTTAAATGAGCAGATCATGACGCAGGCTATGGGTGGCAGTGCAGATCAGAACCGCGTGCTGGAATTGCAGTCTCAAATGCTGGATATGTTCTCTACTCAGGCTTGGACAGCAGCAGGTTTATATCTGCTGATCATGCTGGTTATCCAAGGTTACCTGATTGCAAAATCTGGTCAAAGCATTGGTAAAAAACTGACTAAAATTAAGATTGTAGATGCTGAAACTGGTACTCAAACCTCACTCATGCGTGCCTTTACTTTGCGCAGTATCGTGTTCATTTTGCCTACAATTTATTTTATTCCATTGTTCTCGCTTGTGGACTGGATTTTCGGTTTGGGCAAAAACCGTCAGACTTTGCACGATAAACTGGCGAAAACCAAGGTGATCAAGCAATAAAATTAAGTTCTCTTTAAAGGGATGCTCTGCATCCCTTTTTTCGCTCATAACTTTGAAATTAAAATAAAATTACTATAAATATTCGACAATCCCGAGCAGTAAAATCGGTTTTTATTACAGTCATTTAAAGCCTCTTTATATATAGCTTAGTTTGTTGTAATCAGGCATAATGCCCTACAACGTAGCGGTGTCTCATGATTAGGAAGATTTTTTGTTAACAAATGAATCTTTTTAATCATGCGACACTTTAATCGCTATCCCATATTAATTTAGGGAATGGGACTCTTCACCGAGGTTGTAAAATGAGACAAACGATTTTAGCTGTATTGTCTTTATCTGCGATGTCCGCACTTTTAACAGGGTGTGGTGGTGATTTAGTACTTCTGAACTCTAAAGGTCCAGTTGCAGCAGGCCAAAGTAGCCTGATGATGACTGCGATTTACTTAATGCTTCTGGTGGTTATTCCATCAGCAATCATGGCATTATGGTTCGGTTGGAAATATCGCGCATCGAATAAAGACGCAGACTATAAACCTACTTGGGCACACTCTACTGCAATTGAAATTGTAGTTTGGGGTATCCCAGTTATTATTATTGCTATTCTTGCCTGGTTAACTTGGTGGGGTTCCCACAAGTACGACCCGTACCGTCCGCTTGAGGCTGACAAGGCACCATTGACCGTTCAAGTTATTGCTGAACAGTTCAAATGGGTCTTCATCTACCCAGAGCAAGGCATTGCGACTGTTAACGAAATCCGCTTCCCTGAGAAAACTCCGGTTAGCCTTCGTATCACTTCTAACTTCACGATGAACTCATTCTTCATCCCTGCGTTAGGTGGTCAGATCTATGCAATGGCGGGTATGCAAACTCACCTGAACCTGTTGGCAGATGAAACTAGCCCAGCTGAAGGCTACCGCGGTTTCTCTTCTAACTATTCTGGTTATGGCTTCTCACAAATGCGCTTTCGCGCTCACTCTGTGACTGATGCTCAGTTTGCTGAATGGGTTTCTGCTGTTCAAGCAGGTAACGGTACTTCAGTAAATCCAGAAGCAGTTCAAAAAACTGTTCTAGACCAGGCTGAATTCGCATCTCTGCGTGACGGCAACCGTGGTAAACACCAGATTGAAGCGCTGATCGCAAAAGCAAATACTCCTGAAGAGAAGGCTGCTGCTGAAGCTATGAAGCCTTACCCAACTAAGCCACATCCAGTGACTTATTACTCTTCTGTAGAGCAAGGTTTGTTTGAATCTGTGATTAATCACTACATGAGCAACTACCATGGTGCTGACCACTCAGCTCCTGCTGCAGAGCACGGTGTTGCGCACGAAGAAGCTGCTGCTTCTGAAGCACATGTAGCTGATGCACATGCGACTGCTTCTCAAGGGGAATAAGACATGAACTTATTAGGTAAGTTAGGTCCAGATGCAATTCCTTACGATCCAATCGTATTGGTTACTGTTGCAATGATGATCTTAGGCGGTATCGCAGTTGTTGCTGGTATCACCTACTTCAAAAAATGGGGCTACCTGTGGAACGAATGGTTCACATCTGTAGACCATAAAAAAATCGGTATCATGTATATCTTCGTGTCGATTATCATGCTTGTGCGTGGTTTCGCCGATGCGATCATGATGCGTCTTCAGCAGTTCCTTGCAAAAGGTGGTGGTGAAGGTTACTTGCACCCAGAACACTATGACCAGATCTTTACCGCGCACGGCGTGAT
>NZ_DEZM01000117.1:0-12180 GCF_002364825.1 Acinetobacter sp. UBA3132
GCTTAACTATTTTCAGTTTCTAATATTTTCCAGTTTTGAATAAAAAATGCGCCTTTCAGGGCGCATTTTTTATTCATTTTCGTTAAATCTTAAAACCATTCTGGCTGCATATTCAGGCAGGTATCATCAAAGTTCATCAGTAATTGTGCCTGATGTTCAACTTCAGGCAGTTCCCAGCGGATAAAGTATTGAGCTGCCTGCATTTTTCCTGTCAGGAATTGTTGATCTTCTGCATAGTCAGACGAGGCAAATTTTAACTGTGCCTGATTCGCCATTTCCAGCCATAACCAGGCAATAATAGTTTTACCCATCATATCCAGATATAAACCTGAATTCGCCAATGCTGCATCAACTCGACCTTCATGCAAAGCCTGACCTAAAACCTGCGTGGTTTTTTGCACAGTCGCAAGATGCTTTTTAAAAGTTTCTGCCAGTTCAGCTAAATTATGATCCTGAATCTCGGATAAAGTTTTCTGGATACGCTGCATGAGCAGGCTTAAACCTTTACCGTTGTGTTGCCACAGTTTACGACCGAGTAGATCTAGAGACTGAATGCCATAAGTGCCTTCATGGATTGGATTCAGACGGTTGTCCCGGTAGCATTGTTCAATCGGATATTCACGGGTATAACCTGCACCACCCAAGACCTGAATCGCCAGGTCATTGGCTTTGGGACCATAGGCAGAAGGGAAGGATTTGACCACCGGCGTAATCAGATCCAGTAAAATAGCACTCTCTTCATCCTGAGCTGCCTGATGTTCATCAATCAGACGGGCTGCAAACAGACACAGTGCCAGTGATGCTTCAACATAGGATTTCTGGGTCAACAGCATACGTTTAACATCGCTATGCTCAATGATATTCACTGGTTTACTGTTTGGATCTTTATCGGCTACCGGACGTCCTTGTGGACGATTTTTGGCATAATTCAGGGACTCCAGATAACCACGATAGCCAATCATTGCTGCACCGAGTCCCACACCGACACGTGCTTCATTCATCATCTTGAACATATATTTCAGGCCATGACCTGCTTCACCAAGCAAATAGCCTAAGCAATTGTCATTTTCCCCAAAGCTCAGCACCGTCGAGGTAGTCCCGCGATAGCCCATTTTATGCAGTAGGCCGGCCAATTGAACATCATTAGACTCATCAAGTGAACCATCGGCACGGGTCTTGAATTTTGGCACAATAAACAGGGAAATACCCTTCACGCCTTGAGGTGCATCCTGAATCCGGGCAAGCACAAGATGCACAATATTTTCAGTAATGTCCTGGTCACCCCCAGAGATAAACATCTTTTGACCTTTAATCCGATAGGATCCATCTGCCTGAGGAATGGCTTTCGTGGTCAGATCACCAAGGGATGAGCCGACATCTGGTTCCGTTAGTGCCATGGTGCCAGAAAAACGGCCGCTGAACATATGGGGTACAAATGTGTGTTTCTGTTCCTCGGTGCCGAAAGCCTGAATCACATTGGCTGCGGCAGCGGTCAAGAAAGAATAAGCCACTGTCGATGGATTGGCGGACATAAAAAAGGCATTACACGCCATATTGACCAGAATCGGTAACTGCATGCCGCCGGCATCATAATCATGTTGAGCGCAGAGTAATCCGGCATCGGAAAACTGTTTCCATGCAGTTTTGACTTCAGCAATGGTTTCGACTTTTTTGCCGTCAAAAGTTGGTTCGTGCTGATCTGCTTTGGCATTGTGCGGCGCAAAATAATCGGTAGCGATGCCTTTGGCCGTATCTAAAATACTGTCAAAGGTGGTTTTATCATGTTCCTGATAACGTTCAAGCTCGGTCAGCTGTTTTAGTTTAAAAACGTCATACAGCAGGAAATTCAAGTCTTTGTCATTGATAAGTTGAGTCATACTTAGTTTTAAATCGAGTATTCATATGATGTGTTTAAGACTAGTAGTTGCTTTTATTTTTTAGAATTGTCAATAATGACACTTAAGATGTGAAAAGTGACAATGATATTCAGATGAAAAAGGTAGTGGTTTTAGGTTTTGATGGGGCTTTAGCATCGTCTATTACTGGAGTCGTGGATTTATTTGCCATGGCGGGCGTGAGCTGGAACCGGATTCAGCAGCAGGAAATTCATCGTCTGTTTCAGGTAGAAATTGCCAGTGCTCAAGGACAGGCGATCCGTTGTATTAATGGGATATTGATCCAGGCACATTTAGCTTATGCAGATATCAAGGATGTAGATATTGCCATTGTCCCTACGATTGCCGGACCGATTATCGAAACCTTGCAACAGAATCCGGAACTGATCCGTTATTTAAAGGAAGCAGACCGGCAGCAGAAAGTGATTGCAGGAAACTGTACGGGGAATTTCTTTTTGGCTGAAGCCGGTATTTTGAATGATCGCCAGGCGACCACGCATTGGGGCTTTCAGGATATGTTTCAGACTCTTTACCCTAAAGTAAAGCTTCATGCCGATCAGCTGATTAGCCGGGATCAGCATATCTACTGTGCAGGTGGTGGTCTGGCTTGGTTTGACTTAGGGCTGCATCTAATTGAACGCTACTATGGTTTTGAGCTGGCGATGCAGTCAGCCAAATCCTTTGTGATTGATTATCGGCGTGACAGCCAGCTGTCTTATTCCTTACTAAAAATTGGCAAGCCGCATCATGACGAGCTGGTACAAAAAGTACAGGATTGGCTGGAACAGCATTTTCATGAAGCACTTAATCTGGAACAACTGGCAACACGTTTTAACCTCACCACACGTACTTTGATTAGACGTTTTAAACAGGCACTGGATGTGCCACCCAATCAGTATCTGCAAGCCCTTCGGATTGAAGCAGCCCGTAAAAGGCTGGAAGAAACCGAACAGGCGGTGGATCTGATCATGCAACATGTCGGTTATCATGATCCAAGCTCTTTCAGGCGATTATTCCATAAAAAAACGGGGTTAACCCCGTTAGAATATCGCCGTCGATTTAGCCGGCGCTTTTAGCATGTCATCAAGTTGCAGCAGCTTTAACTTTACGTCCATGCAGCAGATAATACCAAAGCAGACAGCTGAGTGTAATGACCGCACTATACAAATACAAATGCTGATAACCGATCTGATCCAGAAACTGGCCAATAAAATACGGTCCAAAACCAAGTGCAGCATCAAGAGCAATAAAGAAGGTTGATGTTGCCAGTCCCATACGCTCTATTGTGGTACTTTTTACCGCAATGGTCTGGCAAATGGATTGAATATTGCCATAACCAAAACCTAATAACGCTGCACTAGTGAGGAGCATCCATGAATTATGTGCCTGACTGAGTAAACCAATACCGATTGCCATAATCACAATCGCAGGATACATGATGATGTTTTCGCCTTTACGATCCATCAATGGGCCGGTAAATGGGCGAGAAATCAAAATTGCGGCTGCATACATCAGGAAGAAGAACGAAGCTGCCTGCAAGAGATCAATTTCCTTGGCATACAGGTTAAGAAAAGACAGTACGCCAGAATAACATGCACCAGCAATCAGGATAATAACTGCAATAGGAAAAGCTTTAGGCTCAATAAACTGCGCCAGACGTGAAGTAGGCTGAGCAGACTGCTGCGTACCAGCTTTTGCAGTCAGTTTTACTTTTGAAGTATCAACACCAAAACTGAAGAGCAGACAGGTGAAAGCCACAATAGAAGTAAAAGTAAAAATCACCTTATAGTCATATTGTGACATTAGCCAGATCGCCAGGAATGGACCCACTGCAGTGGCTAGCGTACTACTGGTACTGAAGTAGCCAATGCCTTCAGCACGTCGAGTTGCTGGAATGGTCTGGGCAATGACAGTTCCAATAACAGTCCCTGCGACACCCATCATAAAGCCGTGAGCAAAGCGGATCGCAATCAGATAAGGTACATCCACTGGAATAAAATACAGACCGGAGAACAGGAAAAAGCCCAAGGCTCCAGCAACCAGACTGGCTTTGGCACCCAGATTGGGCAGGAATTTTCCTATCAGCAATCGGCCAACTAAAGTCCCGACCACGAATACACCGGAGATTAACCCTGCTTGTGCAGTAGTGGCATTCAGTTCAGCTAAGGCATAACCAACACTGACAATGACCAGTAGATAGAACACCAGAACCAGCTGGAAGTTCATTGCACTAAGAAAAATAAAATTTTTCGTCCAAAGCTTGGATGGAGCCTCAGTCATGTTGAAGCTCCTTTCTCGCCTGAAGGGCATGCATAAACTCTAAAACAAAAGCATGAGCACGTTTCAGCTCATCTTTATTGAAGTCTTGCAGTAATTCTGCTTCCAGAACATCAATCTTGCCGCAACATTGCTGGAACTGTTGTTCACCCATTTCAGATAGCTGCAGTAATTTCTGGCGTTTATCTGTCATGGGTTGTGATTCAATAAAGTTCATTTCCATCAAAGTATTTAAACGCTTGGTTACAGCAGGTTTTGAAATCCTGAGTTCCTGAGCGATATCCAGCGCCGTACATTGACCATTCATTTTGATAATGACCAGACTTTGCCATAAGGAATAATTTAAGCCGTGTTCAATTAACACAGCATTCATTTCATCCCCGAGCAATCTTGCACAGCGTAATAATGCAAATCTAAAACGGGAGGTAGTATCCATAAGGAATAATGTTAATCTGGTTAACTAAATGTAGATAATTTACGCTTATAAATATAAAAATTCAAGTGATGTATCAGTTGCTCCGATATGGCTTAACAAATATTTCAACGAGTAAATGAGCTAATCTGGTGGGAAAAATCTTTGGTTTTCTTTAACATGCAAATCTGGATGTGAGCAGTGGCTAAGGTGGATTTATGCAGGATTTAGACCTAACAACAATTATCAGTGAATGTTTTAAAAGCAGTTCTACTTTAATGATGGATTTACATCAACCAGCAATTACCTTACCTGAACAGCTGATCCACGCAGTTAAAGAGGCAGCACAAACACGCGGATATACTGAAACAATTCATCATGTAATGTTGCTGGATCAATTTGATGCTTCTCGACTGAGTTATGTCTTTAGTCCGCTTATTCTGTCCGTGCTAAAACATAAAACCATCTTTATCGCTCCAGCCAATACTGAACTGCAACAGATACTGGGAGAATATTTCCGGGTAGAAGCGCTGAAACTAAACCATACCCAAGCCTTACAGGAAATGGATATTTGCTTTGATTTGGCAACTGATGGTTGTTCCATGTCAGATTTACAGCGCTATGCCGTATTCAAGGCCTTACTTGACCCAAATTGTAAAAGCCTGATTGTCATCGGAAATGAACTGGATGCTGGGTTGAAAATATTACTTGAATCATTCGGTATACAGGTTATCCAGCACAAATTGATGCAACAGCATTTTGATTTAACTGAAATCGAATTTAAAAAACTGTTATGGAAAAGGAAGACAGATTCAGTTGCCGTCACTTGTGAAGAGATCACGTCAGCTAATATTGAATTAGTTACTCAACTTAGCGGAATACAGCATGCCGATGCCGAGCGTCTAATTGATGACTTGATGTATAGCGAGCATCTGTTCGAAAAAGTCTCAGTCTTTGGCGAATTTACCGAAACTATTTATAAGCATCAGCTAAAATAAAAGATAGCGGAAAGGCATGTCCCAGAGTTGCAGTGATTAGATTTTAGATACGCGCGTGGTGGCAGAGATGCCACACATTTCCCATCACGACACGACGTCGTAATAGGGGAATAAAAGACTTTTGCCTACTTTGGGTTTTTCCAAAGTAAGGTTCTGCCTGCACAAAGCCATTTAAAATTTTAAAGAGAAGATAAGGCTGTGCAATATATAATTATAAATATTTATGAATATCATGAATTTAAAACATTATTGAATTGCTTTGATGACCTAATACATAGCCTGATTAAAATTGTGAGACGGCAGTGAGCCAAAAGGCTGTTTATTCTGCTCAGGATTTTTTCTGTTTACGGTAAACACTTGGTCGTACCGGGTGTGTGCCGCGCCAGAGACCTTTCTTATTTTTCTTGGCATTGCTTTGCAGGCTCATCAGATAGGAGAGGTGTTTCTTGTCACGGATATATTCTTCATAAACCCAAGCCGCACCACGCTTGATCAGTTCTTCATTGACATTTTTACGACGTCGGTAAATGACTCCAACACAGCGTCCATAACGGTCAATATCGGTAATTTGCACACGGACCAGTCTATTCTTGATCATTTTTGAGACCAACTGCTGGGATTCCTTGCCATAGGCCTGACTGGATTCAGGTGCATCCACATAGGCAAAGCGTAAGCGGGTTTCTGAACGACGGATATTGAAACGATAGCAGGTGAGGGTGTCGCCATCACTGACGGCCTTAACTCGACACCAGTATTTTTTGCCTTTTTTGAAGGGGCGGAACAGTTCTTGTAAAAATACTACAAGTTTGTGCAGCAAATAATAGGAGAAACATAGAGCCACAAGGCCAAGTACAATTTGCCAAGAAGTTGAGAGATGCAACAAAATTAAAATCCAGAACAAGCGCAGTCAGGTGAAGAAATAGCTGACTTATAAAGTGTTCATTCTAGATCAAAGCCTCACGTCTTAAGGCTTTGTAATCGTTTATACGAGGATTTTTTAAGCAAACAAAATAGCCTAAGCAAATAACAAAAAAACCAAGCTGCGATTCTTAGGAATAAACTTTTTAAGGCTCCATAAATAGCCTAAGCATTTTTAAAATTCACTTATAAAAATAGCCTAAGCAAAAATTTTATTAATCTCACTCCGTAAAAATTGATGTCTCTTATTCTCTTGTAAATCCTTATACCAATACATTCCCATATTAATTTTCTGCAATTTTACAGGAACTTCAAAAATTTTCAGGCTTTTATCAATATGCAAATGATTTAAAACATTTCGAGGAATGGTGAGCATCGCTGAGGGATGCTGCTGCAAAATCTGTAACGCCGTCGAGTAATGCTGACAACGCAGGAAAATTTGCCGGGATAGGTGATTACGGCTTAAATACAGATCTTCAACCAATACGCCAGTCCGGCGCGAAGACACACCAATATGTGGGGAGGCGAGATAACTTTTTTCCGTGACTTGTTGCTGTTGAGTACAGACGACAAACTCATCCTGATCCAGTAATTCAAACTGGATTTTGTCGCCCAAAGGCTGTTCCAGATCGATCACAAAATCAACTTGCTGGGTTGCTAAATCAGAAACAATATTCTTTCGGTCCAGTTTAATACTGACAAACTGAATATCCAGATTAAAACGCTGAAAATGTGCGACCAATTTTGGCAAGATCATCGGTTCGATTTCATCATGCACAGCAATCTTTAGATTTTGTACCAAGGTGGGCTCAAATTGCTGGTTCTGGATGGAAATATTCTGGATGGTGATGAGAGCATGTTTAATTTCTGAATAAATCTGTTCCGCAAACGGCGTTGGCTGCATTTTACTACCAGTCCGTACAAACAAATCATCCTGCAGATGCTGTCTTAGACGCTGTAAGGCATGACTGGCAGCAGACTGGGTAATTGACAGGATTTGTGCAGCCCGAGAAATACTTTTCTGTTCAAAGACAGCAACAAAAAGTGGATATAAATTAATATCGATCCGATGGAAACTGCGAAGATCGATACTGTTTTTATTATGAATCTGTTGCATATTAAACTATGGAATAAAATCATTTTATTCATAATAGGTTTTAGGTTAAGGTCTTGTAAAGCAGAATAATCATATCCAGAGGAAAGTTGCCATGTTTGAGCTATCAGCACGTGCACAGGACTACGTTGAACGCACCAGAAAATTTATTAGAGATGAGATCGAGCCAATTGAGGCAGATTTCTGGCATCAGGTGCATGAGCTGAATCAGGGCGGTGACTGGACCAAATGGCAATGGCCGGCTGAACTGGAAAATTTAAAAGCCAAAGCCAAAGCAGCAGGGCTATGGAATATGTTCCTGCCTTGTGCTGAATTGGGTCAAGGATTGTCAGTCAATGAATATGCGCATATTGCTGAACTGTCTGGACGTAGCCTGATTGCACCAACGGTATTTAACTGTAATGCTCCAGATAGCGGCAATATGGAAGTATTGTGGCGTTATGGTTCTGAGGACCAAAAACAGCAATGGCTCATGCCGTTATTAGAGGGAAAAATCCGCTCGGTATTCTGTATGACCGAACCTTCAGTTGCCTCCAGTGATGCCACAAATATGCAGGCAACGGCGGTCATTGAAGGCGATGAAATTGTATTAAATGGCCGTAAATGGTGGTCCTCTGGTCTGGGTGATCCAAATGCCAAAATCATTATCTTTATGGCACATACTCCCGATGAAACTAAAGACCGTCATCATCAACATTCTATGGTTTTAGTTCCAGTCGATACTACGGGTGTGAAAATCGAACGTATGTTGCCCGTCTTTGGTGATTATGATGCTCCACATGGCCATGGCGAGGTTAGTTTTGATAATGTGCGGGTACCAGTATCCAATTTTATTGGGGGCGCTGGTCAGGGCTTTGAAATTGCCCAAGGTCGTTTAGGCCCAGGTCGTATTCATCACTGTATGCGTTGTATTGGCGCAGCAGAAAAATCTCTGGAACTGATGATTGACCGTGGCATGAGCCGCATGGCGTTTGGTAAAGAGATTTTGAAACTGGGTGGCAATCTGGAACGGGTCGCAGAAGCACGGGTTGCGATTGATCAGGCGCGATTATTAACCTTGTATGCTGCCTATAAAATGGATACTTTAGGGAACATGGCGGCTTTGACAGAAATCTCTGCCATTAAAGTCGTGGCACCAAGTGTGCTGGAAAAAGTCGTGGATATGGCAATCCAGATTCATGGTGGCGCTGGTGTTTCACGTGATACACCATTGACCGGATTCTTTGCCCAGGCACGTGCGCTACGTTTGGCAGATGGCCCTGATGAAGTACATAAGGGCATGATTGCAAAATTAGAGTTGGCAAAACGTGGTTATAGTACGCGTCGTAAAAAATAAGTCTTAAGTTTAAAGATATTTAGATAGTAAAAAGATTTTAAGGAAATATTATGGCAGTCATTGATGTCGGTGGAAAAGTTCGTGAGGGTGAAGAACTGGATGTCCGCGCTATAGGAAACTGGCTGATTGAACATGGTGAAAATATTGAGGGTCCTGTTGAAGTCACCCAATATTCTGGTGGTGCGTCGAACTGGACTTATCGCCTGAAATATAGCAATGCCGATTTAATTCTGCGTCGTCCACCTAAAGGCACCAAGGCCAAATCTGCACATGACATGGCGCGTGAATATCATGTACAACGGGCACTGGCTGATCACTATCCAGTTGTTCCGGAAATGTTGTTGCTATGTCAGGATGAGTCAGTGATTGGCTGTGATTTCTATGTAATGAAACGCATTGAAGGCATTATTCCACGAGCGAATTTGCCTAAAGATCTGGACTTCAGTGAAGCTCAGGTACGCGAACTCTGTATCAATGTCATTGATAAACTGATCGAGTTGCATCAGGTTCCTTATCACGGTACTGAACTGGAAAAGTTAGGCAAAGGTGAGGGTTACTGCCGACGTCAGGTAGAAGGTTGGGATAGCCGTTATGACAAAGCTAAAACGATTAACGTACCTTCATTCAAGTACGTACGTAACTGGCTAAAAGATAATATTCCTGCCGATTCTAAAACTTGTGTGATTCACAATGACTGGCGTTTTGATAATGTTATTCTGGATCCTGACAATCCAACACAGGTGATTGGGGTACTGGACTGGGAAATGGCGACTCTAGGTGATCCACTGATGGACTTGGGTTCTGCCTTGGCCTATTGGGTGGAAGAGACTGACAATGCAATTTTTAAGGCAACCCGCCGTCAGCCGACCAATCTAAAAGGGATGTTTACCCGTAAGGAGGTTGTGGATTACTACCTGGAAAAAACTGGATTACAGCCAGAGAATTGGACCTTCTATGAAGTATTTGGCATTTTCCGTTTAGCGGTAATTGCCCAGCAGATTTATTATCGTTACTACCATAAACAGACCAATAACCCGGCGTTTAAAGATTTTTGGGTGGTGATTCATGCATTGCATATCCGTGCCTTAAAGCTGATTGGCAAACAAAAGATCGAAGCCAATGATCTTGCCCAGAAGTATATGAACAAATTTAAAGAGTTAATGCCAAAATGACCACCATTTACCTGATTCGACATGGCCAGGCATCTTTTGGAGCAGAAAGCTATGATCAGCTTTCTCCCAACGGTGAACTGCAAGCCAAGTTACTTGGAAGTTATTTCGACTCTATTCTTAAAGAAGCACCTGTAGTGATGGCTGGATCAATGCAACGTCATCAGCAAACAGCGCAACTGTGCCTGGATGAGTGTTTTCCTGAAAGTGAATTGATTACCAATCCTGCCTGGAATGAATTTAATCATACTCAAGTCTTTGCCAGGTATGAGCCGCGATTTAATCAGCCGGAATTATTAAAAGAAGATGTGGCACAACATGCCAATCCTCGAGCGTATTTAAGCAAAATCTTTGAAGGGGCAATTGAACGCTGGACGGGGGGAGATTATCACCATGAATATGAAGAATCCTGGCCAGATTTTAAAAACCGTGTTGAATCTGCATTGCAAGATCTATGCGATGAACTGGCTGAGAAAAGACCGCGCTATGCTGTAGTATTTACTTCGGGTGGCGTTATCTCTGTGGCAGCAGGGAAAATTCTAGGCTTGAGTCCAAGCAAAACTTTTGCCTTAAACTGGGCCATTGCCAATACCAGCATGACGACTTTGCGTTTGGTGGGTAATGAACCGCAGTTACTTAGTCTGAATGAACATCATTTTATTAAGGCAAATCAACCAGAATTACTCACCTGGATCTAAAAGATCTGGAACAAAATGATTTTAAAGGAATAAAAAATGGCTAAAACAATTCTAATTACCGGGGCAAGTTCCGGAATTGGTGCAGGTATGGCACGTGAATTTGCACAAAAGGGTTATAACCTGGCAATCTGTGCGCGTCGTATGGAACGTCTGGAAGCTTTAAAGCAGGAACTGGAAAACCAGTACGGGATCAAAGTGATTGCCAAAACCCTGGATGTGACCAATTATGATCAGGTCTTTGAAGTATTTCGTGCCTTTAGGGAAGAGTTTGGTAGCATTGACCGAATTATCGTGAATGCTGGTGTTGGTGAAGGTCGTCGTATTGGAAAAGGCAACTTTGCTATTAACAAAGCTACGGTGGAAACCAATTTTATTTCTGCATTAGCCCAATGTGAAGCTGCAGTCGAGATTTTTCGTGCGCAAAACTCAGGTCATTTGGTCATGATTTCATCCATGAGCGCAATGCGTGGTATGCCAAAACACCTGACCGCTTACGGTGCAAGTAAGGCCGGAGTCGCGCATCTGGCAGAAGGAATTCGTGCCGAGCTGATTGATACACCTATTAAAGTGACGACGATTTTCCCGGGTTATATTCGTACTGAAATTAATGAAGGTGCGAAAAAACTGCCATTTGAGGTAGACGAAAAAACGGGTTCGCGTTTATTGGCTGCTGAAATTGAAAAAGCACCGGTTAAAGCGTATGTACCAAAATGGCCTTGGTTACCGTTGGGCTTGGCTATGAAAGTATTGCCACTAAAACTGGTGAATAAACTAGGATAATTCTTGTTTGTATGATCAAAAAGCTCCTAATGGGGCTTTTTTATTTTTGGAATTGAAACATTCTGACTTTAAAAATTAAGAAAATAATGTCTGGAAATTATTTTTTATAAATATGATCATATATTATGGTTTAGCGTAGCTAAGAGTTGGTGAATATATGTATATAGGCTTATAACCAAATGAAAAAATTAGCTTTTACCATTGCTCTGGTATTGCTGGCAATGCCATATGCTCAAGCAGCATCTGATGAAGGAAAAAATCCGGATACGACCCGATTGTGTGAAGGAAAAGGACCTCATGTAAAGCTTACGGTTAAAATTGAAGGTCGTACCATAAAAGGCTCATGTCAGATCGGCTTTAAACCTGCTCAAGTAAATGCCTTGGACTATGAAGCAATGCGCGCTCCCGCTGTGCAAAATGCATGTAAGGGCAAAGCACGTGGTTCGACTCTTATCGTGAATGTAGATGGTGAACAGATACCGGGTAAATGTGATCTGGTCTTTAAAAGAAATCGTTAAAATATATTTAACGATTTCTTATTTCACTTTGTATAACCGCTATTATATTAGACCTCTTTCATAAA
>NZ_DEZM01000163.1:0-7800 GCF_002364825.1 Acinetobacter sp. UBA3132
GAATCTCTCTGAGCGCACCAATCTTGATAAGAATTCTCAAAAAACCGCACATTGATGCGGTTTTTTTACGTCTGTATTTTTTGATTTATAGATATAAAATAACAATAACTGATTTTGAATTTACTTCAGCTTTTGCTGTATTTTAAGTGCATAGACCGTATTTGCTCCAACTGCTGGCAGAATATCGTGATAAGGCATACTGCGCATGGCACGTAATAAAAATGGGGCCTGATCATGGATCTTCATGCTGCTGGTCATTTGAAATAAAGTGCCATGAGCTTGTGGCAGCAGTTTCATTCCTGCCTTTACAAATTTTAAATCTCCACCAATCGCATCAAACTGGCTTTGCAAAGGCGAGGGTTGTTGATAACGAAGCTTGAAATCGAATGGAATCTGGATCACTCCCAACCCAACCGATACCTTATAGTTAGCATCCATCTGCTGACGATTCACTGGATTGAGTTCCACTTTACGAATCTGTCGTGGGAATAATTGCTGACTGGCATCAGCTGCAAGCCAAGGCTGCAGTTTCTGAACCGGTTGTGGATAATAATGAAAACTGCTACTAAAACGCATGTTTTCTGAGGCTTGACCATATTTGAGCTGACGTGCAGGCAGAATAAAGCTGACAGGCTGGGCAGACTGCTGACTCAGTTGAGTGATTTTCTGAATTTGCCCGGCATTAAAATGTACTTGCGGGATCTGGCTTGCAGATAATGGAATGCTCGACTGGGATTTAAAACGTTGCTGTAAAGCTTCAAGCAGGAAAGCATTGGTACCAGCAGGAATACCCAGTTTAGCTTCAGGTAAGGCATTTAAAATTTTGCTAAACAGAAAGCCTTTCGGCTGATTTAAGTCGCCCCATTGCGTCACGGTGACCAAGGTTTTATTTGCTCCAAGTGCAAACCATTCCAGCCGTCCAGCACCATAAGGAATCGGGGCATCCACAATTAAAGTTTCAATACTGTTTTCTGACACATGATGCTGCATCACCACATTTTCCTTAAAATTCAGTACTGGAATGGGCGTAGGAATATGTACCTGATAACGTACTTGCTGGATGTGTCCGCGGGACTCCAGAATCTGAGCAGACTTGAGCGCTGGAAACAGGCCGGCATAGCCCTGATAATTTAAAAGATGTTTTTTAACCTGAGCCTCAGGAATCGGTAATACCACCGCACTGCTATAAAATTGTACACTTTGAGCAGCTGTCTGCTTAAAGGTCGGAAGCTGTAAGGATTGTCGAGGATGTGCATAGATGAATAATCGGTCACCGGTCAAATCCGCTAGCTGCTGTGGACTACCGGAAAAGACATCGATACTGCTCGGAAGTGTAGGCGTCCAAGGAATAATTTTCGCCCAGCTAAAAGGAATATAAGTCGTGCAGAGGCAAAAAAACAGACACGATTTTAGTGATTTCATACAACGTCCTGTTGTGCATTTTATTATTCTGATAGTTGTGGATTAAAAACGATTTTTATAGCGAGCGGAAGCAAAGATATGTAATTCATTTCCGAACATTTTGCTAATGGGGATAGCAGTGAATTTGATATAGTATGAGCCAAGGATTTTTATATTTTGATGTGATGCTATGACTGAGTCAGCACCGACTTTATCGACCCGTTATTTTCTGACTTTAGAAGAATCTCAGGATGGATTTGCTTTGGCTACTTTTGGCAAAAAGCAGATCAGCCGATTTCTGACTCCTTTGGTAAGTGTCGGGATCATCATCTGGGGCTTTTCTATGGGCTTTGATGGGGTAGGGCGTTATTACGTGGCACTGGGTGCATTCTTTCTGCTTTTACAGGGCATCATGCGTTACTGGTTCCTGCCGATGATGTTCAAACGCCAGTTTGTGAAATACCAGTTCGGTAAGAGCGAGCAGGGTATTGACCTGTATCAGGACCATGCCGAAATCTTCCATAATGGCCGCAACAAGATCGTGCATTACAGTGAAGTGCAAAACTTTGCCAAAGGCAAGCTGACCTATATGCTGGAACTTAAAAATCGTACTGTGGTGATCGTACCTAAACGCGCCTTTGCCGATGCCACCGAACAAAGCATTTTCGAACGTACTTTCAAGAAATAATTTCAACATTTAAAAGGGAAAATAGTCAATCATGAGTACACGTCCATCCAAGATCGTTTGTGTCGGCCGCAGTTATGCAGATCATGCCAAAGAGCTGGGTAATGCCATTCCGGACCGACCGGTCCTGTTTATCAAGCCACCAAGTGCATTAGGCGATCTGGATGCAGGAATTGAATGGAATCGTGATCTGGGCAGCTGTCATTATGAATGTGAGCTGAGCCTGCGTATTGACCGTACCCTGAAAAATGAAACTGATCCTGCAAAAGCTTTAGAAGTAGTGGGTGCTGTGACTTTGGGTCTGGATCTGACTTTACGTGATTTGCAGGATGACCTTAAGAAAAAAGGCCAGCCATGGGAACGTGCCAAGGCTTATGATGGCGCTTGCCTGCTCTCTGACTGGGTGTCAGTTGAAGACGTAGTAAATGACTGGAAAGATGTACACTATACGCTGCATGTAAATGATGAACTGCGTCAGAAAGGCGATACTGCTTTACTGATCTTTGATGTGGGAACATTGCTGGCAGATATCAGTCAGGTATTTACCCTAGAAGAAGGGGATGTGGTAATGACTGGTACACCAGCGGGTGTAGCAGCATTGCACTCTGGTGAACAGCTGAAAATGACCTTAAAGGGTAAAAATCAGGAATATATCTGGACCACCTTTGTGAAATAAGCTGAATCTTATGTGGAAATAAGGGAGTCGAAAGGCTCCTT
This sequence comes from Acinetobacter sp. UBA3132, assembly GCF_002364825.1. NCBI lineage: Bacteria > Pseudomonadati > Pseudomonadota > Gammaproteobacteria > Moraxellales > Moraxellaceae > Acinetobacter > Acinetobacter sp. UBA3132. The sequence goes on from NZ_DEZM01000163.1 coordinate 2,804, forward strand.
TATTTTTATTTAAAATTTTTAACTGGCTTGATGAATCTTCCTGAATTGATCAGGTGTATAGCCCATCCAGCGCTTAAACATTTGAATAAAGGCTGAGGCATTGGCATAGCCCAGATCAAAGGCAATATTTTCTACAGTTTTTTGCTGTTTCAGCATAGACATGGCTTTGATGACTTTCAGACGCTGCCGCCATTCATTGAGTGACATTCTCAGCTCCTTCTGGCAGTAGCGCGCCAAGGTGCGTTCAGTCAGGTTATGCATAGCTGCCAAATGCTGCAAGGTACTGTTATTCTCTGGATTTTGATGTAGGTAATCCAGAATTTGCCTGAGTTGAGGATGTTCAGTATGCGGCAAATAACTGCCAATCATCTGTGCCTGTTTAAGTTGATCAAGCAGCACGTGTAATAAACGTTGATGCTCTTCTGACCTTACATTAGTCGGATGTAATTTTAAATGCTGCAAGAGTGAAGTGACCAGAGGACTGGTTAATAAGATTCCCGGCTGATTTGGTAAACCTGTACATAAACTTTCATGAATATAAAAAGTTCCATGTGAAACATCGGTACGATTTAAACCACTATGTTGTAAGTTAGGTGGTAGCCATACACCGTAAGGCGGAGGGGTAATATAATCAATATGCCCAATTTTCACTTCCATGATGCCATTAAAAGCATAGATAAACTCTCCCCAAGCATGATCATGCAATGGATAGACTGACAGAGTCGGGTCTTCACGAAAATTAATCCACAGAGCTGCGTCAATATCATCATTGGTTCTAAGTTGCTTAATATCTTGAGCGACTGTTTTATTGCTTCTCACGTTAGATTGCCTGAATAATGCGATTATTTGTCTGTTTTAAAGTATATCTTTTATTTCTGACAGATTTATAGTGTGCATCTTTGATGATGTGCGTAGAGTTGAAATTGTGGAGCAGCGTAAAGCGCTTGATGCGCAAGCCTCGTTAATTATGTTTGTCCTGTGTCTGTTATGGGGACTACAGCAGGTAGTGCTTAAGCTGGCAGCACCAGATATTTCAGCCTTGATGCAGATTGCATTACGTTCAGCCTTATCTGCATTAATGGTTTATCTTTTGATTCAAGCAGGTGTAAGGCGCCAGCTATGGAGCCGTAGCTATCTTCCGGCAGGTTTGCTGGTCGGGGTATTGTTCGCTTTAGAGTTTTACCTGGTCGCTGAAGCACTGCGTTATACCTCTGCTTCACATACCATCGTATTATTATATACCGCACCAATTTTTGTGGCATTGGGATTGCACTGGAAACTTCCTTCAGAACATTTATCTCCATTACAGTGGGGTGGAATTCTCGTTGCGTTTAGCGGGATCGTGGTGAGCTTCTTATTTCGTAGCCACACTGGTCAGGCTATGCAAGCCAGTATGCTTTGGGGAGATTTGTTGGCTTTAATGGCTGGTATATTTTGGGCTGCTACCACTGTGAGTGTTCGATTAACACGATTAGCTGAAGCTCCAGCAACACAAACTTTGTTCTATCAGCTCTTGATGGGCGGCATGCTGCTGTTACCACTTGCGTGGATAACAGGACAAGCAACGGTGAACTGGACAACCTTATCTATTTCTAGTCTGATTTTTCATACAGTGGTCATTTCTTTTGCTAGTTATCTGGTCTGGTTCTGGATGCTGAAAAAATATTTGGCTTCACGTCTGGGTGTATTTTCTTTTCTAACACCGGTTTTTGGTATGATTTTTGGAATTCTGTTACTGGATGAAGAAATTGAGATGAACTTTATTATCGGTACGATCATGGTCATGCTGGGTGTCGTGTTAGTAAGTTTGCAGGGATGGCTAAAGCCGAAAAATATAAAAGTAGTTCCTTAAAATATTTGGTTATCGATAGTGTTTAAAAAAACGTGAATAACACAGTGAAAATTTTTACTGAAAAACTTACTTATATAATTCCCAATAAAAATCCTCTCATAAGAGAGGATTTTTATTGAAGTGTTTAAGGCTTAGGTGGAGTTTGAGTTTCATTCTGCATTTCCTTTTGCTTAAACAGCTCTGAAAGTGGAATGCCCAGATTTTCCGCTAAATAATGATCTGCTTCTCGTAATTTGGGTTGTAGCCGCTGCATCCAGAGGTCATTGATCTGAAGATTTTCAATTTGATGTGTGTGTGGCAGGGCATAAGGAAGTTTGAGGTAGAAATCCCAGAAATTGACCTGATCCAGATCACGTACCAAGACATATTCATTATCCTCCGTACGTTTAATCAGATTCTGTTTTTCAAACATGCTGATATAGCTTGGCAAACGGCCAATTTCATCTCGTCCTAAAACTTCGAGTGCCTGTGCTTCACTGATACTTTCTCCAGTTTTCTGCTTACGGTAAAACAGCTCCAGTAAATCCAGTAACATCAGAATTGGATGGATTTTGCAATCTTGGCCCGATTCAAATGCAGTGATTGCATAACTGATCTCAACTCCGAGCAGGACAATATTCCAGGACAGATAAATCCAGAGCAGGAAAATAGGAACCGCTGCAAAAGCACCATAGACAATTTCATAACTGGTGAAATTGGACATGACAAAGCCAAACAGGTTCTTTAAGAGTTCAAAAACCACTGCACTAAATAAACCGCCCACGAATGCAGATTTGATCGGTACACTGCGGTTAGGAATGGTCCAGTTCAGGATAAAGAAGCCGATAATCGTCAAAGAAAATGAAATGAGCCACAGTATAAAAGCACCATTCAATTCGTAGCCGGCAAAGTTATTGCTCAGTACATTCATGGACGCTACAGTTGAAGAAATCACGAAAGCGCTACCGAGTAAAATTGGACCCAAAGAAATAATGGTCCAATAGCGCATAAAGCCGATAATCCCGCCACGTGTTTCTGTGACACGCCAGATTCGGTTAAATACTGTCTCAATACTGGTCAGCATCATCACGGTGGTAATAAACAGGAACAGGATCCCGATGATGGTCAGATTGCTGGATTTGTCAGTAAAAGCACTCAGGGCTTTATCAAAGGCAATGGTGGTCTTGGGCAGGAAATTGGTATAGATCATTTCCTGAAGTTGCTGACGTGCAGGTTCTAGTGCCTTAATTGAAGAGATGATCACCAGAAAAACCGTCAGCATTGGTACTACAGCAAACAAAGTAGTATAAGTTAATGAGCCTGCCTGTTCACGGCAACGATCCGCCTCAAAGCGCCTAAGTACAAATAAAATAAATTGAAACCAGTGTTTTTCATAAAAAGGTAATTTCTTTAAGTATTCAACGATCATGCGCTTGTTGTCTCAATTTCTTATACATCATGAATTTTCTGGTTCAGCTTACCCAAAAAAACAGAAAAATACCGTATAGTTTTCTTTTTTTAGTATCGAACATTCATCATATGCAACCTTATGTCCTTGTTTTATATTACAGCAAATATGGTTCAGTCAAAGAGATGGCACATCTGATTGCCAATGGGGTTGAATCCGTAGGTATGGCAGTGAAGATCAGAACGGTGCCGAATCTTTCCACTGTGGTAAAAGAAGCAGAGGCGAGTATTCCAGCGGAAGGGGATATCTACTGTACACTAGATGAATTGGCGAACTGTTCTGCTTTGGCAGTGGGTTCGCCAACACGTTTTGGCAATATGGCTGCTGAAATGAAATATTTCTGGGATCAGACCACCAGTCTTTGGTTGAATGGAGCTTTGCATGCTAAGCCGGCATGCGTGTTCACAGCCTCTGGTGCAATGCATGGCGGCCAGGAAAGTACATTACTGAGTATGCTTCCGCCGTTGTTCCACCACGGTATGATGATCATGGGACTAAGTAATGCTGTTCCAGCATTATCAAATACTAAAACGGGTGGTACACCCTACGGCGCCAGCCATGTCAGTGGTGCACGCCATGATCAGGCACTAAGCCAAGATGAAAAGGTACTATGTGAAGCTCAGGGTAAGCGCTTGGCAGAAATAGCTTTAAAGTTAAATCAGGTTTAATAATTCTCAATCAGGACAATAAGTTTCAGATTTTATTGTCCTGATCACTCGATTCCCGAGAATCTTCTTTATTCACTTCCAGTGCCTGAGCAGTTGTTGTCTGAATATTAAAGCGATATTTGCACTTCAGACAACGATAATCCAGAAACAGGTTACGATCTACGGTTACACCAGCTTTTTTACCCAAGAAGTTACCGACCACACCACCAGTAATCCCAACACTAATTGCGCCAACGAAAGTCCCGACTGTTCCGCCGACAATTACACCAAGTGGGCCTGCCACAGTCCCAATCGCAGCACCAATCGACGCACCTGAAGCTGCCCCACCTACAGTTCCCGCCGTTGCACCTGCAGAGGTCATGAGTAGACCGCCAATTTTTTTCAGATTTTGCTCATGATCACGTTGTTCAATATCTGTTGAGCCACATTTAGGACATTGCATAAGGTATTCCATCAATGAGTGTTATGGGCCGATGTTCAGCCTATTTATGATTTGTCATTTTGCCTAATCAGGTGGATATATGACAGCTCTACAGTATGTCTGTCTTATATTTTGATGTCAGGTACATTTCCTGCCAATTTGATTGTAAAGGAGAATTTGATAAGGCTTTGTATTTGTGCTGTAAATTATTTTATATCGAAATCCATTTTGGAATTCTTTAAGTTTTTAGCTCTCCCATACTCTACAGCTACTAAAAATAATATCTTCAAAGTATCTTTTCTATTTCTTATAAAAAATAATTTACTTGTCACCTTTTTACACTAAATAACATGACCATCATAAATTGAAATTAAGTACTGTTTAGTAGAGGTATTGAGTATCTATATTGAGTATTTTGTTTTTAGATTTTTTAAGAAGTAAAAAAGTGTATTTAGATAATAGCTTTCATATAATCGGTTAATTATATTTCTTAATAAAGTGATTTATTAAGAGTGATTAAAATATAAACTTTTATAAAATGAAAAATTATTAATAAATGATCGTGAAAATCACCATAAATATTTCCTCGATTAAAGTATTTTTTTTAAT
>NZ_DEZM01000001.1:0-9775 GCF_002364825.1 Acinetobacter sp. UBA3132
TTTGACTATAAGAGTCTGTCACCAGAAATCGATGGCTTTAAAGTAGGTGGACAGGCCTTGGCCATTGGTTCGTTGGAATATAATTATCAATTCAGGGAAGGCTGGCGTGCGGCAGTATTTGCAGATGCCGGAAATGCTTATGACAAGGACTTTAGTAATCCGACTGAATATGGGGTAGGTCTCGGCGTGCGTTGGGCATCGCCAATTGGTCCGATTCGTATTGATGTGGCCTCAGGCATTTCGGATGATAACCATCCAATCCGCGTGCACTTCTTTATTGGCTCACAGCTATAAAACAAACTGATTAAAAATTTTAGATATTTGGGAAGAACATGGTCGAGAACCAGCAACCACAAGAAGCAGAGCCGGAAAATACGCCTTTACCTAAAAAGCGCCGTATTTTAAGAAGCATCTTACTGTCGGTGCTATTTTCTATTCTGTTTTTACTCGCGGCACTGGCGATCATGTTCTCGACGGATCGTGGCAGCAAGTTTTTACTGGATCAGGTATTGCAACGTCAGCAGATTATTCATTATGAATATGAAGGCGGTAATCTGTGGCGCGGCATTATTGTGCGCAATGTGCTGGTGACGCTCAAATCGGTTGATGTCAAAATTGACCGTGCCGATGTCATTTTAGGCTGGCGGGCAATTCTTAAACGGGAAATTCATTTAAATAATGCAGATATGCGCAATCTGCAGGTCATTAGCAAGAATCCGCCAAGTGATAAGCCGTTTTCTTATAATGATATTCGTTTGCCATTTGTATTGCGGGTCGATCATCTGGATCTGGATCACCTGCTGATTAAAACACATAGCTCTTCAGTTGATTTTTATGATGTGGTGATTAATGAGGGACTCTGGTCGGGAACCAAGCTGACCTTCGAAAATTCACGCATGAATATGGGCTATCTGTATGTTTATGATGCCACGGGTGATATGGACTTTCATGGTAAATATCCACTGAATGCGACCGGCGTACTGAATATTCCATCATTAAATAATAGCCTGAATATTCGTGATATTCGTATAGCAGCCCGAGGTACCTTAGAGACTATTGAAGCCGGTGTTGCCACCTATACGCCAGACTTGCTGACTGGCTGGGCCGTGATTCATCCGATGAGTTCACATGTGCCGATGTTTGGTAAACTTAAATTTGAGCAGTATCACTGGCCAATATTAGAAGATCAGAAACTATTCTCCAAAGATGGTATGGCGGAATTTAATGGCGATATCAAAAAACTGAATATTAATCTTAATACAGACCTGAGCGGCAAGGATATTCCGGAAGGCCAGTACAATGCCATGATGCATACAGATCTGGTCAATCAGTTGAATATTACTGACTTTAATGGACAATTAATGAAAGGTTCAGTCAGTCTGGCAGGTATGGTCGGCTGGCATGATCAGGTGACTTGGGATGTGTCTGGCCGTGTGAATCGTCTTAACCCTAAAGATAAAGTGATTCCGCAGGTCGTGCAGGACTTTCTGCCACCAAGTCTGGATGGAAATATTGCTTCTAAAGGGACATTGGAAAAAGGTTTACACCTGACAGCGCTGGTTGATTTCGATCGTTATGAAACCTGGAACATCAAGCTGGATCAGAACGAAGCGAAAAATAAAAAAGCCCAGCCGATGCTGATGAATGTGGCATGGAAGAATATCGACCGTGCAGTTCCTTATGTCGGCTGGTTAAAGAGCGAATCCGGAGATGTAAATCTGGCGCTAACTGAAGGTCAGCAGGACATCTTTGTGGCAACGCAGGTGGCTGCCCATGAGCAGGGTATGCTACCAACGGGTATGTATCAGGCGAAACTGAATCTGAAGAATAACATTCTCAAAGTGCCAAGCTTTAGTTATGCTGCGCAAAGTGGTGGCCTCACCGGTAACGCCGTAGTAGAACTGCCGGATAAAAAACGCCAGTTAAAATGGAGCGCTGTGCTAAATGCCAAAAATCTGAATACGCAGGCACTGGCAGCGGCATCACCAGTCGATCGCCTCAATGGTCGCGTTACAGCGAGTGGTTATGCCAAGCCAAATCAGCAGATTATCAACTTAAAAGCGATCGATCTGACAGGACGCCTTGCTGGTCAAAATGAAACAGTGCGACTGACCGGTAGCAGTACGGCAGCATTGTTATTCCATGATGAAAAACGGGGCGGTGGCTTCAAGGGCTATGCAGTCAATTATGATGGCAATTTAAATGCCAGCCAGTTCGCTGTAAGTAAAGGTCTACTCAAATTCAAGGTATCCGGTACACCTGAATTATTGAAAATCAATGAATTCAGGCATGATGGTATTGCAGGGAAGATCAATGCCAGTGGTCTGGTGAATCTGGCGAATGGTTTTGGCTGGGATATCAATGCTTCACTGGTTCGCTTTAAGCCACAATATTTTGCTTCCAGTGTCAAAGGTGAGCTATCGGGAAATGTGAAAACCCGTGGCGTATGGTCAGATGCGTTGAAACGTATTCAGATTGAACGTCTTAATCTTGCCGGAATACTGAATAACAAGCCGGTACGTGGTACAGGTAATCTGTCGATGATTATTGATAACAAACAGAGCGGATTTGTACCACAGCAGTTTGAAGCCAATAATCTGTTCCTGTCTTATGCCAGTAACCAGATTCAGGCAACCGGTAATGCACAGAATCTTCAACTCAAGGTGAATGCGCCAGCGCTCTATGAATTATATCCGGGACTGCGTGGTCGTGCATATGGTTATATCAATATGCAGGCGCAGCCACGTTTGCGTGCTTCAACCAACCTTGCAGTCGATGATTTTGCCTTTAATAATCTGTTTAGCGTGCAGAAAATCCGGGTACAAGGCCAGTTGCCGACTTCACAAAGCACACCAACCTTGCTCACCGCAACCATGGATAACCTGCGTAGTGGTAATCGTCAGATTACCCGCGGTGAAATATCTCTAGCTGGGACACGTGCAGCGCATATCTTAAAAGTTCAGGCAGAAAACAAACTGTCCAAGTTTTATGTACAGTTGGCCGGTGGTTTTAATGCACAAAACAACTGGCTGGGGCAGATCCAAAATGGTGATTTTGATTCCCTGCGTACGCGTCTGGTACAGCGTCAGAATGCCTCTGTGATCTATAACACAGCACAGTCAGATCTGTTTATCGGTGCGCATTGCTGGATGAGCCAGCAAAGTCAGTTGTGCTTTGACCGGCCAATACGTGTCAACAAGACACGTGGTAGCGTCTCATTCCAGACCCAGAACCTGGATCTGAATGATTTCAGTGCGTTCATGCCTGAAGGGTTGGCAATTACCGGTAAGGTCAATGGCTACGCGCGTGCAACATGGGCGCAAGGTGCGAAACCGAAGATTGATGCCCGACTTGTCACCCGAAATGGTGTGGTGGGGCTAGCCGCTGAAGATCCACAATATCTGGGTCAGACCCTGAAATATGATGAAGTCGGATTGGTCGCGAAAAGTGTGGTAGATGGCTTGCAAATTCGTCTGGATGTGAAGACACCGGATATTGGAACTGGATATGCTAATGTTATTATTGATCCATATCGTGACAGTAAACCGATGCGTGGTGAAGTCGCTTTTAACGAAGTACAGCTGAAAGTATTCAAGCCATTTATTCAGGATGTGCGTACACTGGAAGGCACCTTGTCTTATGCGGGTAAGATCGGCGGTACACTAACCCAGCCATTATTAAACGGTGAGATTCGCGTAAAAGATGGGGCGATCAGTATGATTTCCCTACCAGTGAATCTGACCAATGTGCAACTTTATTCATCTGTACGTCAGGATTCTGCGACAATTAATGGTGCATTTAACAGTGGTCGCGGTGTAGGGCGCTTGACTGGTTCAGTGGACTGGAAAAACGATCCGCGTGTTCAGTTACGTCTCAAAGGTGAAAATCTGCTGATACGCCAGGCACCACTGATTACAGCTGTCGTCACGCCAGATTTAGCTTTGGACCTTTATCCATTTAACAAGAAACTCAGCCTGAATGGTTCAATAGAAGTTCCACGTGCTTTGATTTCCATGCCGGAAGCGTCTAAACCAGTTGTTAATATTTCTTCAGATGTCCGTGTCGTACAGGAAGGTCAGGATCAGCTGGCAATTCTAAGATCAGCACGTCCATGGGATATTCGTGCTGACGTTGCGGTGTCACTGGGTAATCAGGTGATCTTCCAAGGCTTTGATAGCCGTATTCCATTGATTGGACGTGTTAACCTGTCTCAACGTGGTCTGGAAACAGCGATGCGTGCCAATGGTGCGATTGGTGTGTCCCAGCGGGTAAAAATCGAAGCTTATGGTCAAAGTCTGGATCTGAACCGTGCCATTGCCCGTTTTAACGGTCCATTGTCTAATCCGACCTTGGATATTGATGCCAACAAATCTGTACAGGGTAGTGTCGTAGGTGTACGTGTTACCGGTACAGCCTCAAGTCCTGCTATTCAGGTGTATAACGATGCTGGCTTGTCTGAACAGGAAGCATTAAATGCCTTGATTACCGGCCGGATCAATGAAGGTAGTTCAGCATTAAGCCAGTCTGAAAGTTTCAGGTCTGATGTTAACAACACGATTGCTGCTGCGGGGATCAGTTTGGGTCTAGGTGGTACACGGGCATTGACCAATCAGATTGGTCGTACGTTTGGTTTAAGTGGTCTGGCATTGGATGCACAAGGTACAGGCGATGATACCCAGGTATCAGTCACTGGTTATATTACGCCAGACCTGTATATTCGCTATGGTGTGGGTGTCTTTACCCCAGTGAATAAACTGACTTTACGTTATCAGATGAATCAGCGTCTATATCTGGAAGCGAGTCAGTCTCTCGAACGAGCCATCGACTTGTTCTATAATTGGCGTTTCTAAAAGAAAAAAAGCCCTTCAATCGAGGGCTTTTTTTAATTGTGGAGTTGAAGTAACTCTTGTCTTTTTAAAATGATAAAGATGTATAACATTTCTAGCCTTGATGTTGGATACCAATCTGTCATATCTATTGAATAAGCATATTGAGTAAAGGAACACATATGACCAATCTATCAGAGCAATCAGATAAAGATGTTACGCCACATAAAGAATCCAACGATGACAAGGGCAATCAGGCTTCTTATAAGAATGTTAAGCCTGAGAAAAAACCCAATGCAGAGCCTGAAAATCCGCTAAGAGAGCAAAAATAGACTGTTCTCATCTAGAAAAGCCTTCTTTATGAAGGCTTTTCATATTCGGAAAATAGCCTAAGCTCTATTTTAACCTTATTACTTGCTTTAAAAAATAAACATAACAAAAGATTAAACTTAAATTTTATTCCTTAAAAGTGTCATCTAATGCTTGTTGTACCGCATCGACACGTGTTTTACAGGCTTTATAGGCTGCCATGGATTCCTCAACAATCTTCATCAGATTATCAATATCCGGTTCCTGTTGAGCATCCAATAATTCCGCATTCCTTTTTAGAATTTCATAGCCTTCTTTAAAGCTTAAAGTATTGTCATTATTCATGTGGATTTACCTGTGTGATATTGGCTACAAAAGTTCCATCCTGCATTTCGACCTGAATCTCACTTTCAAGTTCATGGACAGAACGCACAGCATGACCTTGTTGACGGACGATGGCATAGCCCTTGGAAAGTACTGTTTTCGGATTCTGGATCAGCGTTTCGCGTAACAAGGCTTCAATCTGTTGTTGTGCAATTCGGGTTTGCTGGCGGGCCAAATTGCCGATATTGGATTTCAATTGGGTAACTTCTTTGAAAGCATCTGAGACTTTGGCATTGGCAATATTTTGAATCAATGTCATCAATTGATCATTCTTGTTTTGATAGGCCTGAATCTGCTGCCGGGAACTACGCTGAATAATTTGCAGATTGGTAATAACATCCTGCACACGCTCCACAATATGATTGCGAATCCCGGCAATGACTTTACTCGGGGTATCATAGGAACGTTGTGCAATTTCATCCAGAATGGTCCTGTCTTTTTCATGACCAATACCAACCCAGATTGGCACACTACGCTTACACAGTAGGGCAGCCAGTTCATAGTCATTCAGGTAAGCCAGATCATTGACCGCACCACCACCGCGGATAATCACGATTAAATCAGGCGCCGTTGTGTAATCTTCTGCCCACTGTTTCAGCCCTTGTGCCAGGCTTTGGCGAATACTGTGCGGTGCAGTATTTCCCTGAAAAGTCGCCGAGTGATAAACAAACTCGCATACCTGTGCATCCGCTAGTGCATCTGCATCCTTTTTAAAGTCACCTAAACCAGCAGCATTTTCAGGAGCAATCACCAGAATCCGGTTTAGGTCGAATGGTGTCGGTAATTGCCGGTTGCGTTCAATCAAACCTTCTGCCGTGAGTCGTTGTACGATTTCCTGATAACGTCGGGCGATATCACCGAGGGTATAACTGGAATCTATTTCAACGATATTCAGGGAAAAGCCATATTGCGGATCAAAACTGGCTTTGACCTTAATCAGAACATTTAAATCACGACTTAACTCAATCCCGGTTTCCCGTTCAAATGGGGTCACAATTTTCTGTGCAGCAAATTTCCAGATGGTGGCACGGCAACTGGCAATCACCTGATCATTGTCTGGATCTTTTTCTGCCAGTTCCAGATAGTAATGACCTGCCTTGATATTCAGGTTGCGTATCTCTGCCTTGACCCATACCGGTGTATCGAAGGTGAGTTTAATCACCTCTTGCACGGTAGAGAGATATTCCTTAAGTGAGAATTGGGGATCTTGCATAGCCGCAGAAAAGTTTAAAATTCAAGCAAATTTTAGCTTAAACCCGCATACCACTCAAACCAGATTACTAAGTATTCTTGTGGCTTAATTGCAGCAGGGCAATATAAAAGCATTATGATTTATTGCTGATAGTAGCTTCAGCATTGATTTACATACATTTAGATAAACTTTATTGGGTATGACTATGTTAAATTAAGTCGGAATGGTCCTTTAGAAGAAGATCGCCAATGAAAAGAATCATGTATCTGGGCATGTTGATCGCCGTATTAACAGGATGTGCAGCACAGCAGCCAGAAGAAACACCGCGTATTGGCACGCCGAATCCTGCCAGTGCATATTGTGTGGATCAAGGTGGGAAGCTTGATATCCATAATGAAGTAGATGGTCAGGTGGCCTATTGCCATCTGCCAGATGGTAAAGTGGTGGAGGAGTGGGCATTGTATCGTAGCAATCAGGACATCTGCCTGTCTGAAGCAGCACATAGTCTGATCGGGCAGTCTGGTCTGAGTGAAGCGCAAATCAAAGCCAAAACCAAAGCTAAGATTGTGCGTATGATACAACCGGGACAAGCAGTGACTATGGATTTCCGTGAAGACCGTGTTACGGTCACCGTAGATCCAAAAACTGGAAAAATTGTTCAGTCTAGCTGCGGTTAAATCATTTTGACAACAAAGCCCTGTAGAGGGCTTTTTTGTTGCAGTCGGACTTGGCAAATTAAATGACAAATGCGCTGTGATCTTTTATATTGCCCTGCGTAAGGAGAAGTTCATGAAAAAGTTATTTGCTTTATCTGTTTTGGTGGCTTTGGCTGGCTGTGCCGAAAAGAAACCACTCACCCCTGAAGAGCAGTGGCAAGGTTATTGTCGTAGTGTGGGCAATGCTGCACGCAGTATCATGTTGGACCGTCAAAATGGCATTGAGAAAGAAAAAGCTGTTGAACATGCCAGCAAGGTTGAAGATGAAACCACCAAAGCCTTCGTCATGACCATTATTGATGACGTCTATAAAATGCCATTGGATGAAATCACCAAAGATGTGAAAGAATCGCGTGAAAAAATCCGTGCCGAATATACTGAAAAATGTATTGCGACACCGCATGACGAATTGCCAGATTATAAACCGTTCTAAGGAACGGTTTTTTATAGCTTTGCCATATTCAAATTATTTTATGCAAGCATGAAGAAGTTATTTATCTGACTGCTGATTTCTTATAAAAATAGCCTAAGCCTTTTGTACAATTTGTGACAAATTCTAAATCTAAAATATAGCAATACTTATCTAAATATCGAATAATGAAAATATCTCCAAAATAATTAGAAAGGAGCAACATTATGAACGTTGTGGGATATTTACATCATGCAGATCTGTTGCTCGAAGATGAACAGGGCATGGCGATCATTGGTGGTGGAAACTACGTGCTGAGCGTTGGTGATAAAGTCAGTTTAAAACGTATTCTTGATCAAAATAAAAAACTCTATCTGGTGCATATTTCCTTTGCCAGTAATAATCATAACGGCACCTACGAAGACCAGTGTGTACTTAAATTTGAAGGCTGTCGTGATGCATTTAACCAATATTTGAGCACAAGCACAGTACACTAAGGTGGAGTATCTTTTTTCTTATAACTCAGGCAACATTCGTGTTGCCTTTTTTATAAGTGAAATTCAGCTAAAAGTGCTCAATTGGAGCTTAATTTATGCAAGAAAACAGATTTTTGATTATCAAATAATCATTATGCACATCATTTATTTACAAAATAATGAGCATCACAAAGAAACACTTTACTTGCATTAACTTTTAACTGGAATTTTAGTAAAATTTGAGAGTCCATATTATTTGTGAAGCTTTATAAACTAGGAATTCACAGATAATTTTTTAAAAAAGAGGAATAAACCGTGCTAGAAGCTTACCGCCAACACGTTGAAGAACGTGCCGCACTCGGAGTCCCACCGAAGCCACTTGACGATGCTCAAACTGCTGCATTAGTTGAATTATTAAAAAATCCACCAGCGGGTGAAGAAGCATACCTAGTTGACTTGCTTGAAAACCGTGTTCCTGCAGGTGTTGACCAAGCTGCATACGTAAAAGCTGCGTTCTTAGCTGCATTGGCAAAAGGCGAAGCGACTTCTCCACTAGTTTCTAAAGAACGTGCGGTTTACTTACTGGGCACTATGCTTGGTGGTTATAACGTTGCTCCTTTAGTTGAACTTCTAGAAGACGCAGAGCTTGGTGGTCTTGCTGCTGAAGCTTTGAAAAAAACGCTTCTTGTATTTGATGCGTTCCATGACGTTGCCGACAAAGCACGTGCAGGCAATGCAAATGCGAAAGCAGTTCTTCAATCTTGGGCTGACGCTGAATGGTTCACAAACCGTAAAGACGTTCCTGAAGAAATCAAACTGACAGTTTTCAAAGTAACTGGCGAAACGAATACTGATGACCTGTCTCCAGCACAAGACGCTTGGAGCCGTCCAGACATTCCATTGCACGCAAATGCAATGTTGAAAAACGTACGTGATGGCATCAACCCAGAAGTTCCTGGTGAAGTTGGTCCATTAAACCAGATCAAAGAACTGATCGCGAAAGGCAACCAGGTTGCTTACGTAGGTGATGTTGTTGGTACAGGTTCTTCTCGTAAGTCTGCTACTAACTCTGTGCTTTGGTTCTTCGGTGACGAAATTCCGCACATTCCGAACAAGAAAGAAGGCGGTTACTGTTTAGGTTCTAAAATTGCTCCGATTTTCTTCAACACGATGGAAGATGCTGGTGCATTACCAGTTGAAATCGACGTAGCAAACATGAACATGGGCGACGAGATCACCCTTAAGATCGATAAAGCTGCTGCTAAAGTAACTGCGTTCAAAGACGGCGCTCAAATCGCTGAAGCTGAACTAAAAACACCAGTACTTCTAGACGAAGTTCGCGCTGGCGGCCGTATCAACCTGATTATTGGTCGTGGTTTGACTACTAAAGCACGTGAAGAATTAGGTCTTCCTGTTTCTACCTTGTTCCGTACGCCTGTACAACCTGCTGCAACTGGCAAAGG
>NZ_DEZM01000236.1:0-299 GCF_002364825.1 Acinetobacter sp. UBA3132
GTGATATCAGCCAGATTATAATTTTCTGTCAGTCCTTTCAGTGCCTGAACGGTTGCCGAATTTTGGATAGTGAGTAAAGGTAAAGTTCGACGCTGGGTATCTTTAAGATAATCAGTCAGGTGGCTTACTTTCTGATTGTTGCTTAGTAAATTAAGATCTGCATCAAGCTGATAAGCAACATGGGTAGCCGCGGTCGAGACCGGGCCATTAAGCGGTGCAGCCTGAGCTAAAGTCGGTGCCATTGAAACCGGGAGCTGCTGGTCAATAATATCAGTGACTTTATTGGATTCAGGCAAGGC
>NZ_DEZM01000236.1:533-1886 GCF_002364825.1 Acinetobacter sp. UBA3132
TCGAGTTGTTCAGTGACTTTGAGGTGGCTTACTTTCATCAATAAGCCGGCACTAGATAAACCAATGCTGCCTTGAGCCAGGTTATAAGGCAAGGTGCTATCCAATACCAGTTGATCATCCAGATAATGCCGTACACGATTTCCATACACTACAACGCTGGCCTTGTGAGTTTTCTGAAGGCCAATATCTTCGCTATGAGCAGACTTCTGTAGCACATTCCAACTATTGGTTGGCATGCGTAAAGATAGTTCCAGACCACTAGCACTGGTGGTAGCAACCCGCATGGCAAACTGGTAATAGGGGGTAAAAGACGGATCAGCGAACTGATCTGCGCCTCGGTAGATGATACTGCCCCAGCGGGCTTCATTGAGTGCTTCTTCAAATGAAAATTCCATATCGATACGGTAATTGCGTAATTGCTGGAATTTCTCTGGCAGATGCAGGGTTGTCATTTGTGTGCTATGAGCACGACCATCGATATACAAATCGCCATTTTCAAGATATACCTGGCCCGCGTTATTTTTAGGTTGTATCCAGTCGCCAGGAAGAGCCGCCCATTTATCAAAATTCTCATCCAGTAGAACCTCTGGAATGGGAACTTCTTCATCAGGAATATTGGGCTCAGGAGCCGGCTGATCTGGCTGGGTTACCGGTGGCTGTAAGGAGCCTGAATTCTTGTCGTCATCATCAGAACATGCGGCGAGGCCCAAGGACAGCAAAATAGAGAGGTAGAGATGAGCAGGTTTCATGCTTTTAATATTCTCAAGTCATTTATATTTGAATTTGAGAAATTAAAAGCAGAACATGACATTTATATGGATTTGTCATAAATGAAAATAATTCTTACAGATTAAAATTTCTTTTTTTAAAGAATAAGGTGAGATCTCGATGCCATGCATTTTTCTTAATGATGGCCAGGTCTTCGACATAAGTCCGACTTGGCTTTAAAGCGGGAATTATCTATGTTCAAATAGGGTTGGGAAACAGTTAATACATGCGGAACGATCTATGTCACAAAAAACTATGCAACACGTCATCATTACAGAACCGGGTGGAGTGGATAAACTTGCTTATGAAACGGTTGTCATTCCTGAACCGAAGGCCGATGAGGTGCTGGTCAAGGTTCATGCCTTTGGAATTAACCGTCCGGATATCTTGCAGCGTCAGGGCTTGTACCCAATGCCAAAAGGGGTGACGCCTGTTCCAGGTCTGGAAGTAGCCGGTGAAGTGGTTGAAGTTGGAAGTGACGTAAATCAGTTTAAAGTCGGTGACAAGGTGTGTGGCCTGACCAATGGTGGGGGCTATGCAGAATATTGCGTCGTACCTGAAAGCCAGACTTTGAATATTCCTGAA
>NZ_DEZM01000236.1:2027-2510 GCF_002364825.1 Acinetobacter sp. UBA3132
CAGACTTTGAATATTCCTGAAAACGTAAGCTTTGTTCAGGCCGCTGCTATTCCTGAAACCTTCTTTACGGTGTGGGCAAATGTATTCCAGATGGGTAAAGCCAAGGCAGGAGAAACGGTGCTGGTGCATGGTGGAACCAGTGGGATTGGGACTACGGCACTCATGCTATGTAAATCACTGGGTATTAAAACCTTTGCCACAGCAGGTAGTGACGAAAAAATCCAGGCGATTTCACATCTGACCACAGGAATTAATTACAAAACTCAGGACTTTGAGCAGGTAATTAATGAAGCGACAGACAATGCTGGTGTAGATGTGATTCTGGATATGGTTGGTGCGCCCTATCTGGAGAAAAACCTGAATCTATTACGCCGTGATGGTCGTCTGGTGTATATCGCATTCTTGGGGGGAGCTAAGGCTAAGGAAGTGAAGCTGGGTCAGATTATGATGAAGCGCCTGACGATTACCGGTTCAACCATGCGT
>NZ_DEZM01000236.1:2653-3490 GCF_002364825.1 Acinetobacter sp. UBA3132
ATTACCGGTTCAACCATGCGTGCGCGTAACACAGCGGAAAAAGCTGAAATTGCACAAGGTCTGAAAACGCATGTAGCACCTTTATGGGCAAAAGGTGAATGTTTGCCAATGATTTATAAGACTTTCAAATTTAATGAGATTCAGGATGCACATGCAGCTATGGATACAGGCGAACATATCGGAAAAATTGTGGTAGAAGTGATCTAGTTCACATATTATTAAAATACTTAAAGGAGGGGGCTAATGGCTTCCCTCCCTTTTTTTGTGCAAAAAATGACAAGGTATGTCAGTTTTTAGCAATACAATAACAGCTGAAATTTATAGCATTTAAACTTGAAAGAAAACATACTTATTTATGTGAAAATTTTCCCAAAGTCTTTTTTTATAAAAATATATAAATAACAAATATTTAGAATTTTTATTTGAGAGCTGTTTTATTAATTCCGACGAACGGTAGTTATGTTTTTGAACTTTAAGTAAAAAATGGTCAGGTTTTTGCAATCCTTATAGAGACTGTTTATCCAATAGTCACCTTGTTCTCCTTTATCCAAGAGAGTAATAGCGATGATGATTGCAAAAGGACCATTTAAACGGATCCATCAAACTCGAGCACTAACACAAGTGATTCAAGCCAGATTATTTAACCGGGTTACGACACAGCAGGCTAAAATTTTCTATTTGGCATTATTAAATCTTGAAAGTTATATGACCAAATTGTCTAAGCCTAAACGCAAACGTCGTTAAGCCGATTCAAGCTATCTTACCCTCGCAGAAGGCAAATCTATTTTATTGATTTCGGCTGTAAATAGATTTCACTAAATTTCAGGCATAAAAAAA
>NZ_DEZM01000173.1:0-7028 GCF_002364825.1 Acinetobacter sp. UBA3132
CGGAACCGCCAAAACAGATTAAAACTGTACTGGTAAATCCTGAAGACTTAAAACCGGTCACACGTGAAGAAACCGAGTTTGATGAAACTGCCCATGAAAATGTGGCAGAACAGATCACGCAGACTGCTGAGCCTACGGAAGCAGCCCCAGTAATTCCAACTGCTGCCCCTCCAGTGACGCCACCGGCACCAAAAGTAGATACTCAAAAGGCCGCACAAGAAGCGAAAGCCGCAGAAGCTGCACAACGCAAGGCTGAACAGCAAGCCGCAGAAGCAGCAAAACGTGCTGAGGCTGCAGAACAGGCCAAGGCAGCGGCTGCTAAAGCAAAAGCCGATGCTGCAAACAAATCAAAAGCTGAACAAGAAGCTGCCCGCCGTGCAGAACAGCAAGCTCAGCAGAAAGCAGTTGCTGCAGACAAAGCAAAACTAGAAGCACAAAAGCGAGCTGACTTAGCAGCTAAACAGCAAGCGGATGCACAGGCGAAAGCCAAGGCTGAAGCTGCTGCTAAGGCAAAAGCCGATGCTGCTGCGAAAAATAAAGCTGCCGCTGATGCAAAAGCGAAAGCTGATGCCGAAGCAAAACGTAAGGCTGATGCTGCCGCGAAAGCCAAAGCAGATGCCGCTGCCAAGGAAAAATCGGATACCGCTGCAAAAGCGAAAGCCGATGCTGAGGCCAAACGCAAAGCAGAAGCAGATGCTAAAGCTAAAGCGGATGCCGCCGCCAAAAATAAAGCTGCTGCCGATGCGAAAGCTAAAGCGGATGCCGAAGCTAAAGCACAGGCTGAAGTTGAAGCAAAAGCTTCTGCTGCTAAACAGGCTGCTGAAGAAGCTGCCCAGAAAAAAGCTGAAGTAAAACGGATTGCCTCTACAGCAAAACGCGACTTTGAAAATAAGATCAAGCGTGCCTGGGATACGCCTACTGGTTCTTCCGGTCAGAAAGCGACTGCCCGGGTTACCTTAAGTGACAGCGGTTCTGTGGTTTCTGTGATCGTGAATGCTAGCGATCCGGACATGAAAGCCAGTGTAGAAGCCGCAGTTCGTGCTGCTGCACCTTACCCGATGCCATCTGATCCAGATGCACGGCGTGAAGCCCGGAGTTTCACCTCTACCTTCACTGCACAATAAAAATTTAAGCCATAATCTGAAAAACAGTTATGGCTTTTATTTTTTTAAGTTAAACTTCAGCAAAAAGCGGCAAAATAATATTCACTTTTCACAGTGTTATAACAGTTTGATCATTGCTGAGTGGTTTCATTCAGCCAAATTCATGCGATGATGTAACGCAATCATATTCACAATAAATCCGTTGATTTGAGTAAATAACGAATGATGGAAAAAACGCGCAAACACTTACTCTGCCTTGCCATATTCGCTGCGCTGGGTACACTGACTGCAACACAATCACAGGCGCAACTGCATCTTGAAATTACCAAGGCCCCTGAAGCAGCTCCAAAGATTGCGATCGTGCCATTCAGTCAGGACCAGAGCATCTACCCGATTGTGGAAAATGACCTGAACCGTTCTGGCAAGTTTACTAGTGCTTCAAAAAACCTGCCAGCAACAGCAACCCTGAATAATCCGAATGCGGATGCCTGGGCGGCTGCAGGTGTACCTTATGTGGTAACAGGCTCATCCAAAACCAATGCTGATGGTTCTTATGAAATTCAATATCAGCTCTATGATATTGAGAAAAAACAGTATCTATTGAATGAACTGTTAACAGTACCGGCTACACGTACCCGTCAAGCTGCTCACATGATCAGTGATGCCATTTTCCAAGCATTGACCGGTATTCCGGGCGATTTCAGCGGCCGTATTGCCTATGTACTGCGCAATCCTGCGACACCTGATCAGCGTTATACCCTGCAGATTGCTGATACCGATGGTGAACAACCAAAAACCATCCTGACTTCACGTGATCCAATCCTGTCCCCAGCCTGGACACCAGATGCGAAAAAGATTGCCTATGTTTCATTTGAAACCAAACGTCCGGCAATTTATCTACAAAATCTGGCAACTGGTCAACGTGAAAAATTGGCCAGCTTCCGTGGTCTCAATGGTGCGCCAAGTTTTTCCCCAGATGGCAAGAGCATGCTATTTACAGCTTCTATGCATGGCAATCCTGAAATCTATGAAATGAATCTGGAAACTCGCCAGTTAAAACGTCTGACGAATGACTCAGCGATTGATACTGAGGCGCGTTATGCACCAGATGGCAAATCTTTTATTTTCACCTCTGACCGCGGCGGTTCGCCACAGATCTATCGTTATGATTTTGCCAACAGTGCAACCAAGCGTCTTACTTTCCGTGGTGCTTTCAATGCTCGCGGTACTTTAAGCGCAGATGGCAAAAAACTGGCATTGGTTCACCGTCCAAGTGGCAGCAATTACAAAGTTGCCATTCAAGACTTGAATTCAGGTGTGAATAATATCCTCACGCCTACCAGTCTGGATGAATCACCAAGCTTCTCACCAAATGGTCAGATGGTAGTCTATGCAACACGTGAAGGTTCACGTGAATTGCTATCGATTATGTCACTTGATGGCCGTTTCCGTATGAACCTGCCAAGTGAACAAGGTGAAGTTCGTGAACCAGCTTGGGCACCTAAATAATCCATTACTTCAACATACTCAAAACTTCATGGAGATGAAGATGAAAAAAGTACAATTATTCGCACTTCCATTACTGGCTGCTGCACTAGTGATGACTGGCTGTGCCAGCCGTAAACCGGCAACACAAACGCAAACTGGTGAACTTGGCACAGGTTCAGCAACAACTGTCGACACTCAAGGTTTGAGCGAAGATGCTGCACTAAATGCACAAAGCATGGCTGGTGCATCTTCTAAAGGTGTGACTGCTGAAAATAAAGCTTATCTGGCAAAACGTGTGGTGCACTTCGACTATGACAGTAGCGAACTGTCAAATGACGATCTTCTTACCCTGCAAGCCCATGCCCAATTCCTGATGGCAAATGCCAATTCACGTGTTGCTTTGACAGGTCACACCGATGAACGTGGTACACGTGAATACAACATGGCACTTGGTGAACGTCGTGCCAAAGCGGTAGAAAGCTTCCTGATAACAACTGGCGTGAATGCAGGTCAACTTGAAGCGGTGAGCTATGGTAAAGAAATGCCAGTGAATCCAGGTCATGACGAAAATGCCTGGAAAGAAAACCGTCGTGTAGAAATTAACTACGAAGCGGTTCCACCACTACTCAAATAAAATTGCCGGAACTGTTCTCAGTTCTGCAAATAAAAAAGCACTCATTGATGAGTGCTTTTTTTGAATGCGAAAAATATTTTAGTGCTGAGCTTCTTCGTCCTCGGGATGCTGCATCGACTCAATCATGTCGTGTTTATTGAACTCTTTATACTCCGGCTTAGCCTCATAAGCCTTCCAGGCTTCCTTCATCTTATCTTCAGAAATTTCATCTAAATTAATGGCTTCGCTCGGCGTAGGAGTCGCATCAAACTTTAATGTTGTCATATTTGTGCTCCTGAACCTATGTTTTCCTTTTAATCAACATAGCATTTTCTAGCGGACTTGCAAGTGTAAAATCATAGCAAATAGTCTCAGTTTAATTTTTCTTTTACCACGTTCTCATCTAAAATATAGCCCAATTACATTTTTATCATTCTGATAAATTTTTATTCGGAGTTTTTCTGACATGTCTTACCTAAGCCTTTCCCAATTTTTACAGCAAAAAACTGGGAATCTCACACCTGAACTTGCACAAGTGATTGAAACAATTGCAAATACATGTAAGACAATTGATCAAGCACTGCAAAAAGGTGCATTGGCTGGCGTATTGGGCAGTGCTCAGCATGAGAACGTTCAGGGCGAAGAACAAAAAAAACTGGATGTCATCTCTAATGACTATTTGATCGATGCATTAAAAGTTCATCCAAATGTAGGTGGCTTGGCATCTGAAGAACTGGATGAGTTCACTCCTGCACAGGAAAATGGTCAATTCCTGGTATTGTTCGATCCACTTGATGGTTCAAGCAATATTGATATCAATATGTGTGTTGGCACCATCTTCTCGATTTTACCTGCTAAAAATGCCCTAACTCAGGCAGAAGACTTCATGCAAGCGGGTGTCAATCAGGTTGCAGCAGGTTATGTATTGTACGGTCCATCTACCATGATGGCGCTGACTGTAGGTGCAGGTACAATCTTTTTCACTTTCGATCCAGAAACCCAGGAATTCCTGCTGACTTCTGAAAATATTCAGGTTGCTGCAGATACTAAAGAATATGCAATTAATGCATCAAACCAACGTCATTGGGAAGAACCTGTAAAACGTTATATCGATGAACTTCTTGCAGGCAAAACTGGTCCTCGTGAAAAAGACTTTAACATGCGCTGGGTTGCATGTATGGTAGGCGATATTCACCGTATCCTGTGCCGTAGCGGTATCTTCATGTATCCATATGACCTGAAAGATCCGAAAAAAGCTGGCCGTTTACGTCTGATGTATGAAGCAAATCCAATGAGTATGTTGATGGAACAGGCAGGTGGTGCATCTACGACTGGTCGTGTTCGCATTCTTGACATCCAGCCTACTGACTTGCATCAGCGTGTTCCAGTGATCATCGGTTCGAAAAACGAAGTTGGTCTTGTCACTAGCTACCATAACTAATATTTAAAAACGGCAGTTGGCGTTCTGCTGACTGCCGTGGACTTCTCTCCCATGCCAACGATCTTCCTTGAATCTAAAGATAATCCTAAAATTAAGCACTTGCGTGGCTTGATTGAACAGAATTCGTATCGAAAAAAGCAAGGACAAACTGTGCTTGAAGGCACACACCTTTGTCTTGCATGGCTTCATGAAAGCAAGAAAATCAATTCTATTTTCACCACCGAACATGCCCTGCAACATCCGGACTTTGAGATCATTTTACAGAAATACACCGGTGTCGTTTTCGTTATTGGTGAATCTTTATATAAAGACTTAAGTATATTAGGGACTTCTATTGCCTGTATGGCGATCGTGGATATTCCGAGCTCTAGCCAGGCATTGGATTACACCGCAGACACACTGATTCTTGAAAATGTTCAAGATCCGGGCAATGTCGGTACCCTGCTCCGCTCAGCTGCTGCGGCTGGCATTGATCAGATCATTTGTACCAAAGGTTCTGCATCGCTCTGGTCTCCACGGGTATTACGTGCAGGAATGGGTGCACATTTTTCTTTACAGTGTTTTGAGAATGTCACTTTAGAAGAAGTGCTTAATAACTTTAAGATTCCTGTTTATGTGACCAGCTCTCACCATTCTAGCAGCTTATATAGCAAAGATTTGCGTAAGGCCTGTGTATGGATTCTGGGCAATGAAGGTCAAGGCGTTTCTGACTATGCACTGGAACATGCCGAAGCAGTCACTATCCCTCAACCGGGCGGTCAGGAATCACTGAATGTTGCCATTGCAGGTTCAATCTGTTTCTTTGAAATGGTCCGTCAACGGATCTGATCACACATTTAAGTTACTTTATTTTATTTCTCAGCGACCTGCATAAAAAATAGATTACACTAGAAAAAATAATCAAGTGTAATGTCAACCAAACCATTATTTTCAACGTTATATAGACATGTACTTGAAAATAATGGTGGGTATCCAATGACAGGATTTTCCATCTCTATGGATTTAGCGCCAAAACAGCTTCAGTCGCAAGATGCCAATACTCTAAAGAGTACAGCTGAGTCACGCCTGAAGAATTTTATGCAAGATGTGACGGGTCGTGCATTGGTGATGATGGAAAGTGCAACTCAAAGCCAGCATGGCATTGCCATGGATCTGGTCCAGGAAGCATTTATTTCCCTGCATAAATCCTATGCAGATCGATCCACTGAAGAATGGTATCCCCTGTTCTACACCATTTTAAATAACAAGTTACAGGACTGGCGACGTAAAGAAATGCGTCGTAATCAGCCATTTTCATTTTTTAAAAAAGTTCAGCTCGATGACGATGATGCCGAACTCAATGATGTCGTCGATGAAGCAACGCCATCCCCATTAGAGTTTCTGGATCAAGCCGTTACAGCCGAAGAAATTCAGCAAGCCATTGCCCAATTGCCTGTTCGTCAACAACAGGCTTTCATGCTTCGTGCATGGGAAGACTTTGATACGCATACCACCGCACAAATTATGAACTGCAGCGAAGGCAGTGTGAAAACTCACTATCACCGTGCAATTCAGGGTCTGCGTGCCTCACTTGCACATTTAAATCCATTTCTGGGAGGGTCATCCGAATGAATCAAGATGATTTCTTAAAAAAAGTAACTTCCAAACTTGATGGTATGGCACAACAACATAAGGACAAACCTGTTGTGATGAACCGTGTTCTTGAAGAAATTCAGGAAACCAAGCATTCTCGTTTTGCATTCTTCAAAATGTCAGGTTTTGCACTTGCAGCTGCCATTGCAGGTATTGTTGTTTTACCAAATGTCGCTAACCAAGAGGAGCCTCAAACCCAAGTCGTGTCCGTACCTAAGCTTTCACCCCAAATGGTTGAAGACTTGGAAATGTTAATGGTTTTAGGTGAGGACCAGGTTCCACATGGCAGCTAAAAAACTCGCACTCGCATTTTGTGCATTCGGCTTTCTGCAAACCAGCTTTGCCGGATTTGAGCGCTTTTGGATTTTTTCCAAAGATGCTGATACACAAGTCAATGAAACCTGGAATAGTCTTTCAGATGCAGAACAGGTCGCTTTAATTAAGCGTTATCAGACCTTAAAAGAACTTCCTGCAGAGCAAAGCGTAAGCTTACAACAGCGCATGGACTGGTTTACCCAACTGCCCGAAGCTGAAAAGCAAAAGATGCGCGAAACCTGGCAGAAAATGAGTTCTCATGAACGCAAAGAGTTAGCTTCACGTATGCAAAAAGCAACGCCTGAACAACGCCCTGCGATTCGTGAAGAATATTTCAACAAACATTTGATAGTTGCTGAAAACTAATTCTCCCAGCCCGACTATTAAAATTATTGCCAAAAATAAAAGATATTAAAAAAGCCTCAATTGAGGCTTT
>NZ_DEZM01000004.1:0-5234 GCF_002364825.1 Acinetobacter sp. UBA3132
TACATTCTACACATTATAAACGTTTACGTTTTGCAGCGAGGATTTGTGACTGGCGCATACGGAAGCCTTCTTTTTGCTTCTCAGTTGTTTTGTCAATACAGTACACACAAGATACACCGTGTTCATAGCTTGGTAATGCTGCTTCCTCCGGAGTTAGCGGCCAGCCACATGCATGACATTTAGTATTTTGACCTTCTTCCATACCATGAGTCACGGCAGTACGACCATCAAATACGAAACATTCACCTTCCCACAGGCTCTCTTCGGGTGGGGTTTCTTCCAGGTATTTCAAAATACCACCTTTCAGATGATAAACCTCAGTAAAGCCTTCTTGAAGAAGTAAAGAGGTTGATTTTTCACAGCGGATCCCGCCTGTACAGAACATGGCAATTTTCTTGTCTTTGTGCTGTTCCAGATTCTGTTTTACGTATTCCGGGAATTCGCGGAAAGTTTCAGTTTTCGGGTCAATCGCACCCTTAAATGTACCGGCCTTGTATTCGTAGTCATTACGGGTATCGACCAGAATCACGTCATCACGCGCAATCAGCTCGTTCCATTCTTCAGGATCAAGGTAATGACCGACAAGATCACGTGGCTTAACAGGTACCCCTAACGTCACGATTTCTTTCTTCAGTTTGATCTTCATTTTACGGAATGGCTTGTCAGAGCTATGAGACTCCTTGTATTCCATTTCGTTGAAGCCTTCGTTTAGAAGGAACTGATGTACTTTGTCGATGGCTTTACGGTTACCTGCAACGGTACCGTTAATGCCTTCGCCTGCCACAATTAGAGTACCGCAAAGGTCGATGGTTTTTACCAGGTCAAGGAGGCGTTGCTGAAGACCTGCGGGGTCTTGAACTTCCTTAAATTGATAAAGTGCGGCAACAACCCAACCAGTCGTCGCTTGCTGTTCTACAGGTGCAAGCTGTTCTACAGTAGCGTTCATGGAATACTCCAACGTAGCATGATATTTGAAAGGCGCACATTTTAACGTGATTTGCATGATTATGCGAGTAAAACCCATAGCATTTATAGGGACTTCAATTCATGCAGGAGAGCGTGTATAGTCTTGCCCGACCCGGTATTATTACAGACCTGCCTGTGCTGAAATGATCAGCAATGTTGGAGTAAGTTTTGAGTTCAGATCGTCGTATTGCATCTTTAACCCCATGTGCAGGGCGTTGCTCGACCGTATTTGGTGATGCGGTATGTCGCGGTTGTCGCCGTTTTAATCATGAAGTGATTCAGTGGAATACCTATACGGCTGAACAGCATAACGCAGTATGGCAACGTCTGGATGCTCAACTTGATCAGATTCTAGTCCCGATGCTGCCTCTGGCAGATATGGCCCATGTCGAGAAATTTGTATTGTCCAAGCGGGTGCGGTTGCGTGATGATGCCAGTAAAGGGCGTAAGCTCTATCATGCATTAAAATTGTGTGAAAAAAACCGGCATTTGACTGATGAGAGTGGCCTAGGCATTCATTACAAACAGGTACGTCCGATTTGGGATGAATTTGAACGTCGAGTATTGGCATTGGCAAAAGCCAGTTATGATCTGGCATTCTTGCGTGCTGATGGGATGAGTCAGCATCTGATCCAGATGGAAGAAGAGGACGAGTAGGTCCTCTTTTTTTTATACTGACTATATTAGACAAGGAGGAATGGGGTGAATATTACCGAATATCTGCTGTATTGTCTGGCCGTAGTAATCATGATCGCGACACCCGGGCCAGTAATGTTACTGGTCGCTAGTGCCGGGCTCAAAGGCGGCTATAAGCATGCCTTGCAGACTATTTTCGGGACTAACTTTGCCTCACTGGTTCTGATTGGTTTATCCATTCTCAGTCTAAAAGGTCTTCTGGTTGTTAACGAAAGTTGGCTGAATGGCATTAAGCTACTTGGCTGTTTGTATATTGCCTGGCTGGGAATTCAGATTTTCAGGGAAGTCTGGCAAGGGCAGGGATCAACTGGACCACAAAACCTGCAGCCCGTACAGGGCGGCTTTCGTACCGGTTTTCTGGTAGGTATTTCTAATCCCAAGGATATTATTTTCTTTGCCGCCTTTTTCCCGCAATTTATAGGCATTAGCCCAAACCTCGATTTAAGCTTGGTGATTCTGACAATTAGCTGGATTGTTCTGGACTTCCTCACCCTGTCACTGGTGTATCTGGGGTTTCAGCGATTATCTGGGTCTCAGCTTTATCCGCATTTACTGGGGCTATGCGGCTTGATCTTGTTAATGGTTGCACTGTATGGAATTTATTCCATCTTCAGTTAATTCAATCAATATACATGACACAAAAAATCCCGAACCAAATGCCGGGATTTTCTTTTTAAATAGACTTATATATTGTGTTGCTGGCGATACTTTACCAGTTCGTCAATAGTAATTACGATTAGTTGATGCGTCTGTGCATATGACAGAACCTGAATACCAGAAGCCATGCTGCCATCCGGATTAGTCAGTTCACACAACACGCCGGCAGGTTTTAAACCAGCCAGACGCGCAAGGTCAATAGTACCTTCAGTATGACCACGCCGGGTTAAGACACCACCTTCACGGGCGCGTAATGGGAATACATGACCAGGACGATTCAGATCACTGGCAACTGCCCCGTCTTTAATCGCTGTTTTAATTGTAGTCGTGCGGTCTTTGGCAGAAACACCGGTTGTTACACCCTCTGCTGCTTCGATACTTACAGTAAAGGCAGTTTTAAACTGACTAGAGTTATCTTGTACCATTGGTGGCAACTCTAAATGATTTGCCAGCTCATCGGTCAGACATAAGCAAACGATGCCTGAACCATCACGAATCATACGCGCCATGGTTTCTACAGTTAAAGTTTCAGCTGCCACAATCAGATCGGCTTCATTTTCACGGTCAAAATCATCCATGACCAGGACAGGTTTGCCTTGGCGGAGATCTTCGAGTGCCTGAAGGATACGTTGTTCAGCAGGGGCTAAAGCAGAAAAGAAAATTTCGGGTTGAATCAAACTTGACATTGAAATGCTCACCTAAAGTAAAAATATGATTGAACATTTCAGGACTGAGTGAAAATAGGCTTATAGCAAAAACAGGTGTATGCACGGCATACAGCCTTGGTGCTGCTTTCGTCTTCTTTCATCCGGACTATACCGTCGGCTCTGGATTTGCACCAGATCTGCAGATCAATCGAAATTGACCGCTCGTGGGCTGATTCAAGCCTGATTATAACAAGCTGAAATTACCACCGGTGGGGAATCACACCCCGCCCTGAAGCGATGTAGGATCATTATAGTCCTGATTTTAAAAAAATGGGATGGTTGAAATGGAAAGTAATTTGCAGAATTTTAGATAAACAAAACAGATAATCTGAATTACCCAGGTTTTTAGCAAAATAGCGGAAACATGCTATGGTGTGAGGAAGATTAGAAATCCTTCAATCATTCTAACAATGCATAAAACTGAACTGATTCGAAATAATCAATTTTCGCCCTTGCTGTTCTGCAATGTAGAAGTACTACGTTATTTAAAAATCTTGGGCTTGGCACTCATCACGGTCAGTTTGCTGTATTTAATGGCAGCGAACTGGTGGATGCTACCGGATCCGGTTCAGCTGGCAATCCCGATGCTGATTTTATTCTGTAGTGCAGTAGCAAGTATTTACTTCGACCAGCAGGAATGGGTGAGACAGAGTCTGGATACAGTATCTGGTCTCATGCTGGGTTTAAGTCTGGCAGTGATTGGGCAGATTTATCAAACTGGCGCAGATAGTTATCTGTTATTTCTGCTCTGGTCAGCCTTGCTCTTACCATGGCTCTATCACTCCAATATTGGCATTTTTATCATGCTTTGCGTAGTGAGCCAGCTGACGTTGTATCTGTATTTTAAGCAAAGCTCCTGGATGGGAAGAGCAGAAGGGCTGTATTTATTTGGTCTAAATTTGCTGACCGTACTTAGCTTTGCGTATGCCATGCGCTATTACTCGCTGCTACGTTTTCTGTTTATCACATTTGTGATCGTGATTTCGATCAGCAGCATGATGCAGTTTATCCATCACTCTAAGCTGATCTATTTAGCTTCTTCAGTTATTTTGCCGACAGGTGCCGCATTTTATTTTTATAGGAAACATCAGGCGCTAGAAGCCATTCTTCTCATTGCAGGTTTGGCTGCCAGTGTGAGCTTCTGGGTATTTGAACTGGTTGAAAATCAACTGACCAATTCAGCTACTGGACTATTTGTGCTAGCTGTGCTGATTTTTGGCTGGTTTGCCTTAATTAGTTTTGCTTTAAATAGAATTTTTCCAGAAACCAAATTCTCCGTGATTCCTCTGGCACTCGGTGCCTGGATTTCCGGGATTATTCTTGCAGTCCTGTTACTGACTTACTGGGAAGCATTTTCGATCTTAATGGGGATTATTTTTATAGGTATTGCCTGGCAACTGCTGGGTCAGCAGGCTTCAGTTTTTATGCACCAGTTTGCGTATTGCTTGTGGATCTGTGGTCAGGCAGCAGTTTTAATTCATACAGAACTGCTCACCGACAGTATGGTTGTAGTCTGGCTGTTACAATTACTAATGCTGGGGCTTGCTGTAATCAAACGGATGCACTGGTCTATTCTGACCCTACAGCTGCTGATTACGCATGCATTAGCAATCGTGGTTCTGATCTTGGAAAATTCTTTTAAACATGATGACATGGTGATCAGTATCATACTCAGCTTGAACTATGTCATTTTCATCGGACTATTCCTAACAGCTCGTTATTGGCAATCTTCGCATTATCAGAAAAGTATCTTTCTCTGGATGATCGCCATGCTGACAGGTTCAGCGGTGGTTCAGGCGCTAACTGGATTGGAGCATTGGCAGAGCATCGGACAGATCAGCTTTGAGCAAGTCTTGCTATTTTATATTCTTCCGAGCTTATTGTTGTTCAGTTTTATTTGGCAAAACTGGCAACAATTTTCTGAAAAATGGCTGTGGTTAATTCCGGTTCTGGGTTTATTACTGATCCTGCTGGGCTATTTTGAAATTTTTATCATTATGCTGCTCATGGCTTGGGCTGTAGTCTATCAGCAACGAATGATTCAAGCCCTATCGATTTTATTGCTGATCTTTTGGTTATGGATGCTGTATTACAATCTGGGGCTGAGCTTGCTGGTAAACAGCCTCACGATTTTCATCTCAGGTCTCATGGTTTGGTGCATGGGCTATGGCTTAAAGCAGGTAAGGATTAGATCTGGTCAGGAGGAAA
>NZ_DEZM01000019.1:0-4920 GCF_002364825.1 Acinetobacter sp. UBA3132
AGAATTTTTCAAAACTTGCTTATATCAGCTTACATATTTTGCTATTTTCTATCCGACTAATAGATATAGGTCCTATCAACAAAGTCAGTTTGCTGCTTTCATAGCGACTTCTTTTTCTAATCCCAGATTTTAAAAAGTAAAAATAGTCAAATCAGCCGTATTCAGCTTTATATAAGTTACGAAACCTGACTTTTAATATCTATATAAAGCCAAAGAGAATATTAAGATAGCGAAGCTACGTATTGGCGATACTTATGTCCCACCCAGTGATGCATGACTTCTTCAATCACTTTTTTCTTACCTTTATAGTCCTCAGCAGCAAATAACAATTTAGCCCGACGAGGTAACCGCTCTTTGACTAAGGAAAAGAGAAGATAGTGTGATGCGAGATCGAGTTGCTGTAATAAAGTATATGCCTGTTTAAAAGATTTCTGTTTCTGCTCAGGCGTATTGTATTCAAATAGAAAACGTAAAATAAAATCAATTTCCTGATCAAAAATATCCTGAGTCCGATAGTGATACATAAACACTTCTTACCCTCTTATTTTAAATTTCTAGATCTTCTTTGAGACCTGACGTGATCAGCATACTGATAACTTTCTGGATGTCAGTATCTATCCGGCGATCTGTAGTGGATTTAAAGCAAATAAAAAAATTGATTTTTAAAAGACAATATAAAAAGGAAAAGTGGAGTTTTTCAAATAAAAAAGGAAGAGATCTCTCCCAAAATCTCTCCCTCACAATTGAATCTTTACCCGATCCAGTATGTCATTATTATAGTTATTTGCTTCAGTATCTTAAAAAAAGTCTCTTGGGGAAGAGACTATAAGTTGTGGAGTTATTTATTATTACCACTACCCTCTAGATGTGCTTAAAGCGAATTCTCTAGATGAATAAATCTTATACATAATAATAGGGAAACGCAAGGGATTCGGCAAAATTTAACTCTTGTTTTTATAAGGTTTTTTTTGAATTTGCTTATTTGATTTTTGAATATAGAGTCATATAAAAAAAAGCAGGCCGAAGCCTGCTTTTAATTCAATAACTTAGAAAGTGTCTTAATCAACAAAGGTCACTTTTGCAATCGCTTTTTTGCTCGCCTGAACAATCAAAGTCACGTTTTCTTTCACAGAAAAAGACGTATCAACTGGTTGCCAGTCTACTTTTACTGCACCACGACCCAGCGCATCTTTGGCTTGTGCCGAGTTTTTAGTCAGACCCGCTTCACGCAGGATTGAAGTAATAAAGATTTCACCACCGAACTCGCTTAATGAAATGGTTACTTCCGGTGTGCCTTCAGGAAGTTCACCCTCAGTAATGATATTACCCGCGCCTTTATGTGCATGCTCAGCAGCCTCGCTTCCATGGAAACGCTCAACCAGTTCCAGTGCAAGAATGCGTTTCACTTCCTGTGGATTACGACCTTCTTCAATCTCTTTCAACAATACCTGAATTTCTTCTACAGATTTGAAGCTAAGCAGATCAAAGTAACGTTCGATCAGTGAATCCGGCATTGACAGTACTTTCTGGTACATCGCACCCGGCGCATCAAAGACGCCAATATAGTTACCTAAAGATTTAGACATTTTGTTAACGCCATCTAAACCTTCAAGAATTGGTACTGTAATACAGACTTGTGCTTCCTGGTCATAACGCCCTTGAAGGGTACGACCCATTAACAGGTTAAAGGTCTGGTCTGTGCCACCCAGCTCTACGTCTGCTTCTAGTGCTACTGAGTCATAACCTTGTACCAATGGATACAGGAATTCATGAATCGCAATCGGTTGCTGGTTGTTATAACGTTTTGTGAAGTCATCACGCTCAAGCATACGGGCAACAGTTTGCTGTGATGCCAGTTGAATCAGATCAGCAGCAGTTTTTTGTGCAAACCATTCCGAGTTAAACACAACTTTAGTTTTATTCGGATCTAAGATCTTAAATACTTGTTCTTGATAAGTTTTAGCATTTTCTAAAACTTGTTCACGTGATAATGGTGGACGTGTTGCACTTTTGCCGGTTGGATCACCGATCATCGCAGTATAGTCACCAATCAGGAAGAAAACCTCGTGACCCAGGTCTTGGAACACTTTTAGCTTATTGATCAGTACAGTATGACCTAAGTGCAAGTCAGGTGCAGTAGGGTCAAAACCCGCTTTAATTTTTAGTGGACGATTCTGCTTTAATTTCTTTAGAAGATCTTCTTCAGAAATAATTTCGTGGGTGCCTCGTTGGATGAGGGCAAGTTGTTCTTCAGCCGGCAGGAAATTTGACATCACAAAACCCAAATACATCAGTTATTCAATTTGTGCGATATACTAACACTTTTTCAGCATATTGCAGGCTTAAGAATAACCATGACAGCGATCTATATTGGGGTAATGACCGGCACAAGCATGGATGGTGTCGATATTGTTGCTGCTTCTTTTGATCCACTCCAGCTTCATGCCACCCTCACCCTACCTTTTGATCATGATCTTCGTGATGAATTGATGGCGCTTACACTGCCAGGCGATAATGAAATTGACCGCATGGGTAAAGCAGATGTTGCGCTGGCACAGATGATTGGTCATGGTATTAATGCGCTGATTGAAAAAAATAAGCTGGATCGCACACAAATCAAAGCTATTGGCTCACATGGACAGACTATTCGCCACCGTCCTGAACATGGCTTTACCCTGCAGATCGGTGATCCAAACATTATTACTGAAATTACCCAGATTCCGGTGATTTCCGATTTCCGTCGCCGTGACCTGGCGGCTGGTGGCCAGGGTGCACCGCTAGTTCCGGCTTTCCATCAGGATATTTTTCAGCATGACAGCATTCACCGGGTGATTCTAAACCTGGGCGGTATTGCCAATGTCAGTATTCTGCCTGCCGGTCAGCCAGATCAAGTCTACGGCTTTGATACCGGCCCAGCCAATATTCTGATGGATGCCTGGTGTGAGCGTTATACCGGCCAGCCTTTTGATGAAAATGGCAACTGGGCAGCCTATGGTACACCCATCCGTAGCCTGTTAGATCGTTTGCAGGAACATGCATTTTTCTCCAAAGAACCTCCCAAAAGTACTGGCCGTGAAGACTTTAATCTGGAATGGCTGGATGAACAAATTGCCGACTGGCGCAGTGCTTTAGAATATGATGAGCTGGAAGATACCCCGGAAAATGTTCAGGCGACGCTCATGAAGCTCACCACACGTGCCATTAAAAAAGCGATTTATCGCTCTGGTCTGGATACCGGTGAAGTCTATGTTTGTGGAGGTGGTGCTTATAATTCACATCTACTGGAACAGCTGCGCTGGCGTTTGCGTAAACATCACTGGAGTGTGCAAACCACAGCTGATTTAGGCTTAAATCCAACATGGGTCGAAGGCACTGCCTTTGCCTGGCTGGCGATGCGCTTTATGAATCAGCTGAGTGGCAATCTGCCAGCTGTGACCGGGGCTTCAGGCTATCGTGTGCTCGGTACGATTACAGCAGTTTAATCTCCTGAATTCTTATAACTATATATAGGTATAAAAAAGGTCTGCATTATTGCAGACCTTTTTTAAATCTCTGTTATTGCATCATCAGTTTGGCATTTTCATTCCGAAACGCACGTAAAATCTGCTGACCTGCCCGTCCGGTTGGAGTTAAGCCTAAACGGATCTGCTCTTGGCGGATCGCCTGACGGGTTTTATCCCCAATCAAACCATCCACTGCACCAATATCATAACCTTTATTGAGCAAAAATTGCTGAATCTCTCGACGTTCTGCACGTGATGTGCCAGCATCATCGGTTGGCCATGCTTGCACCAAGCCACCTTTACCTTGCAAACGATCTGACAGATGTGCAATGGCTAAAGCATAGCTTTCGGCTGCATTATAACTATAAATGGCATCAAAGTTTTTAAAGACCAGGAACACCGGGCCATTAGCACCGGCAGGTGCCAATAAACCAGCCTGAGAAGATTCCGATAAATCCCCTTGAACTAATGCCGAACCATCGGCACGAACCAGACCTTGATTGATCCAGCTACTCAAGGATTTTTTATTGCGACGACCTTCACCAGAAACTGACATACCTTGAGGAATTTTGACTTCAAAACCCCATGGCTGCCCGGTTTGCCAGCCGCGTTTTTTCAAGAAGTTGGCTGTT
Organism: Acinetobacter sp. UBA3132; assembly: GCF_002364825.1. Lineage (NCBI taxonomy): Bacteria > Pseudomonadati > Pseudomonadota > Gammaproteobacteria > Moraxellales > Moraxellaceae > Acinetobacter > Acinetobacter sp. UBA3132. The sequence goes on from NZ_DEZM01000019.1 coordinate 4,136, forward strand.
GAAGCCAAGGCATCCGGGATGCTGCTGACGAGATCACGACGCCCATCACCATCAAAATCAACGGCCAGTTCATCATAAGTGGATGGCATAAACTGGGTGTGACCGAAAGCTCCGGCCCATGAACCTTTAAGCTGGTTTTCATAGACATCACCACGTTGCAACAGCTTCATGGTAGTAAAGAACTCACCACGGAAATAGCTTTGACGACGACCTTCACAACTCAAAGTACCGAGCGCCTGTAATAAAGGATATTTACCAGAAATATCACCATAATTACTTTCCACACCCCAGACTGCCACCACAGTTTCAGCCGGAATGCCATAAGCAGCACTAACCCGATTTAATACGTCGCGATGCTGCTGTAATTTCTGACGACCCTGCTGTACGCGCTCCTCATCGACCAGACCAGACAGATAGTCCCAAATTGGCGTTGAAAATTCTGGCTGATAGTTGAGTCTTTCAATTACAGAATAATCAGGGGTTAAATTTTGAGTATATCGGTCATAGGTCGCTGCATGGACACCTTTAGCGAGTGCCTGGGGTTTTAATCCAGCCAGACAGCTTTGAAATGAACTGGAACTTGGCGTATAGATGCCAGGACTCGAGGACAGCTCTGATGTACTTACACGCTGTCCATTAATGATCAGTTCAGCCTGTGCCTGAGAGGCAGCCAGAACGATTAAGCCAAGAAAAAGTGCAAGCCGTTGCATAGTACCCTTGAATACTTATATTTCGAATTATGTTCCTATTCACCTTATCAGCTTGTGGATAAAATTAAAGCGCAA
>NZ_DEZM01000008.1:0-4189 GCF_002364825.1 Acinetobacter sp. UBA3132
AAGACAGACGTTGGGCAATTTTTGGATATTTATTGGCAAATTCACGGGAATGCTGGCTAAATTCCTGCAGCTGTTTTTCGTAATAAGGTAATAATTCTTCAATCGCGCTCATTCTTATTATGATCTTGGCAAAATAACATATTGTTGTGTGGTCGGTTTTAATAAAGCATCAAAAATTACAGGCTCATATAAAGGATGAATATTCAAATAGGCTTGAATGCTTAAGCACAGGCTACCCATATTATTTTCATCCAGCAGCATTTCTACCCGGACATGCTTAAGCCGTGGTTCATGTGCTGAAATAGATGCCTCAATCGAGCGACAAATTTTGTCACGATCCATCGGATTTGCAGTCGATAAGCCCACAAAATCAATAATTCCAAATTGCAGAATGGACTTTTTGACCAGCACATAATCATCAATCATATGGTTGAGCATGGCCATACGGCTGTTCAACAGATCCTCCAGATCCGCCGCAACTGCTTCACGCAACTGCTGAATTGACATGCCCTGTGCACGTGCTTCCTCTTGTGGCAGTAGTCGATCAAACAAGGTCGAACGGAATCCATAAGGATAAAGCTGATCCAGATTCATGTGTTTCCATCATCCATTTTAAATTTAATCATTCAGATAGAGGCCTGCAGGTGCAAGCCTCTAAATTCAGAAGCATTAAGCAGCGTAAGATGCCGTATTATTGGATAATGACCATTTTTTGGTTACCGCACCTTTCTGTGTACCGTTGATATCTTGCTGGTTATAAGTCCACTCAACCGCAGCATATTTCAGACCGAACGCTTCAGTCGGTACACCTTCTGCATTCACGCTTGGCATGACTTGAGAAACCAGAACGTGTTTCAGTTTGATCTGTAAGTACTTGATACGCTTGTCGCCGTTGGCACGGTAGAAGTCAATCTGAACTTCATCAAAGGTATAACCGGCAGAACATGCTTCCCAAAGTTTCGGGCTGGTAGCATCCAGATCTTTGACAAAAATCATGTCAGAATGTTCTACACGCTCAGCGGTATGGCCACCCACACTTGAAGACGTCGCAGATTTTGGCTGGCGAATATTGTGTGACCAGGAATTTACTTCAAGCCAACTTTTATGTTCAGAATCGCGTGATTCACCATCGACTTTATATTTGCCGCGAAATTGGACGTATATGTCTTTCATTGTTATTTTTATCCTGTTTTATAATCAATAATAGAAAATGCAACCGACCTAATTGCTCGATTGCGGCAGTTCAGTGACAAGTCGCAGGGATACAGACAACTCATCAAGCTGAAAATGTGGTCGCAAGAAGACCACTGATTTGTAGTGACCAGGTTCAGCTGGATTTTCTACAACCTTGATTGACGCTTCACGCAAAGGATATTGCGCCTTTGATTCCTGAGAGGCGCCGTCATCCAGTAATACATATTGAGATAACCAGTCATTCAGGAAGGCTTCAACATTGCCTGCAGAAGCAAAACTTCCCACCTTGTCACGCATCATCGCTTTTAAATAATGTGCGATACGTGAAACTGCCATGATGTACTGAATCTGGCTCGATAAAGCAGAATTGGCATTCGCGGCATCATTGTCATATTTTTTCGGCTTCTGAGCCGATTGAGCACCAAAAAACGCGGCATAATCGGTATTTTTGCAGTGCACCAGTGGAATAAAACCAAGATCACTCAGCTCTTTCTCGCGTCGATCCGTAATCGCAATTTCGGTTGGACATTTGAATACCACGTCACCGTCATGCGTTTTAAAGGTATGTACAGGAAGTCCTTCAACTAAGCCGCCGCCTTCGACACCACGAATCGCAGCACACCAGCCATGCATATCAAAAGCATTGGTTAAGCGAGTGCCGAAAGCATAAGCTGCATTCATCCACAGATATTCGTGATGATCTTCACCAGACACTTCTTCCACATAGTTAAAACCTTCAGTCGCGGTACCTTCTTTCGGATGATATGGCAAACGTCCCAATACACGTGGCATGGTCAATGCAACATAGCGTGCATCATCACTTTCACGGAATGAACGCCACTGTACATATTCAGCGGTTTCAAAAATCTTGGACGCATCGCGTGGACGATCAATATCGGTAAATGATTCCAGCCCAAACATGCTGGGGCTGGCGGCAGAAATAAACGGTGCATGTGCTGCTCCTGCCACATGGGAAATCTGTTCCAGTAAATACATGTCTGATGGTGTGCGATCAAACTCGAAATCACCAATCAAGGTGGCATAAGGTGCTCCACCGAAAGAGCCATATTCTTCTTCATAGATTTTTTTGAATAAATTGCTTTGATCAAAATCAGTGGCACTTTGGAAATCCTTGATCAATTCCTTTTTGGTGGTATTCAACATCCGGATTTTAATCAGAGCATTGGATGGTGTTTCCTGACAGAAATAATATAAACCACGCCAGGTTGATTCAATTTTCTGGAATTCTTCATGATGCATGATCTTGCTCAGCTGGGTTGAAATCAGGGCATCGATTTCAGCAATACGCTTGTCCAGTGCAAGGGTCATGTTATCGGATACAGTAATTGTTCCTGCCATGACTTCACGTGCCAGTTCACCAATCAGGCTTTTGGCACGGTCATGTTCTTCATTCGTACGCGCGATACGGCTACGCTCGACGATAGAGTCAAGTAATGAGTATTCTTCAACATTCAGGTGTTCAGCAGTTGCTGCATTTAAATTACTCATGCTCCGCCTCCACACTCATCTTGCGGATCTGATCAGTACTTTTTAGGACTTCATCCAGCAAATCTTCCAGACGTTCATTATTGGAAATTTTATTACGCAAATCGGTTAAACGTTCACGAGCTTCAACCAGTCGACGTAATGGATCAACCTGCTGCACGACCTGTTCTGGCTTAAAGTTATCCATGGAATTAAAGGTCAGGTCCACAGACATCTTGCCGCCCTCTTCGGTCAGGGTATTTTCAACCTGAAAATTGGCCCGTGGTGCCAGAGACTCCATCACTTCATCAATATTGTCTAAATCTACATTGATAAATTTCTTGTCTTTTAACTTGGTTTTTTCCAGTTCAGATGCTGCTGAAAAATCTCCCAGCACGCCGACCACAAAGGGCAACTCCTTGACTTCGCGGGCATCCCCAACTTCCACATCGTAAGTCAATTGCACACGTGGTGGACGAATCCGCTGTAATTTCTTCTGTACACTTTCACGCTTAGCCATATTGCTGATTCCTATGAATTATTTTTTATTAGTTGTTTCGAAGTGCACCAAATGGATTGGAGCTAGACTGGACATTTGGGAGGACGACCGGCTCTGTTTTTTTGGCGATAACATTACTGTTAGATATTTCTTTTGCTTTATTACGTGCAGGAGCACTTATACGTGTTTTAGCCGAGCTGTTTTTTTTACTCGCCGTGGTCACCTTTTTTTTCTTGTTGCCTGAATCCTTCTCTGCCCTTAGAGGCATAACCGTAACGGGTTGGGATAAACGTACATTGTCATTAAAAACTTTGGTAATGGCGTAGGTTTGTTCATTCAGCGGACGGATTTCTGTAGTGCGCATATAGTTCAGGGCATGATTAGAAATCGCGACACCAGCAAGGAAGCTAATATCTGTTAGTTGACGTGTTATGTAATTTTCACGACTTAATTGATCTACTGCTTGAAGTGCTTTCAGATGCAGACCACGATCCAGATAAAGTTGAGCAATATCGGCTTTGATTTTACGCTGTAAATTAAGATCTTTCCGAGCGGCTTTGGCACAAAGCTGTTCATACTGTTGCAGGATTTCTGGGTCAGTATCTCCTTCGGCCAGTGGATGCACTTTAAGACATGATTTTTTTAGGGTTGCAGCATGCGTCTGCATCAGACTCATCGTGCAGACAGCCAGCATCAGCACGAGTATGGAACTCATATTTTTTTTCAAAATTAGCCTCAAACTTTTCTTTTTCTGGTTATTCGATTTTTTTACTTGAAATGACTTTTCTCTATTTATTATTTAAAAATCATCTTGCGAATTTAACAAAAAATGATCACACTAAGTCAACAACAAAAATTGACTTTTGTAAAATATTTTTTAACAGTCTCTAAAAAAATGTTAAAGATTATATGACTTTTATTCTTTTAAAAAACATATAAACAGTTGGGTAAAAATTAATAGGAAGGACTGGTTCAATTGCAGTCATCCAACTAAATAACAAGAACAGCACA
>NZ_DEZM01000042.1:0-6929 GCF_002364825.1 Acinetobacter sp. UBA3132
ATAAATAATACTGCGGCACTTAAAGAAGCTTAACTAAACAACGCTTTTTTCTAGTTAAAGACAGCATAGCCTAAATCAGAAAATATTCAAGTTTTTTATATTTATTATTTATTTTTCTTATAAAAGTGGCTCCATTCTTGTTTTTTAAAGAATTTCAAGCTGTTTGCTTGAGCTTTATCGGTTGTATTTAAGCTTTAACCAAGCTAAACAATAAATACACGTTGTGTTTGTGTTACTTTATGTTGATCAAAATCGTTCAGTACCCAGCAAGATTTTACTAAGTTAGTGTATTTTATAACTTTGGGTAAATTAGTATTTGTAGTTTTAAGATAGTTATCGTCATTGTTTGTGTATAAAAATCCACCTATATTAAAATTCAATTGGAAAAATTAACTATAAGAATTTCTTGATTTTAATTTAAAACCAAATACGAGTGAGTCTCATGGATTACTGGAACAGTGTGTTACTTATATCCATCATCACCATGGTTGGACTGGCCATGATCATCCTGTTCGTCGGATGTAAAATGTGGAAGAACTTGGTGGTCACTTTACTGATTGCCACCTTGATTGGTTTTCTGATTGTATGTGCAATCAATTTTGTTTTTGGCGATCGTCTTCAATTTCTATGGGGTGCCCCTGAGACTGGCGATAGCAATTTTATGCTGGAAATGGGGCTGATGAGCCTGTTAATTGGCGGTGTGAGTACCTTTATCATTATGTTAGGCACTTTGGTTGCTAAAAGTAACAGTGGAAATCAAGGCGATGAAGACTAGTTTTTCGCAAAATAACAAGTCTCTTAATGAGCGGGAAAGTGCAGAAAAACATCGCATGTACAGTTCATAGGCTTAAAAAATCTTTCTCAGCCAAATGTATAGTGCCATAGCGCTACGGGGCATAAATGGAGCTTCATATCCCGTAGCTGCATAATTTTCTGTATCAAAAATTTAGAACATCATTCTTAGACCTGCACCATAGATCCAGCCTTTTTCAGAATCAGAGCTTTGCTGCCAGGCTGTCTGTTGGTTGCCTTTACTATATTCATAACCCACTTCCAGATAAGGCATGAGCTTTTTGCTCAGTTCATAGCGTGTTTCCAGGCCCAAGGTGGCATAACTAAGGCCGGTTTTTTTCGCATTCGCTGCCTGATCATTCAGGATGACATCCAGTTCGACAAAGGGTTGCATAATCAGTTTCTGAGTCAGTAACAGGTCACGCTCTGTTTCCAGTTTTAATCCGACAAAGTCATCTTCACCGACATAGACATGAGCATCCGTTTCGAAAAAGTAGGGGGCCAGGCCATGCAGGCCAAATACTGCATCGAAGCGCTCGTTCTGCTGGTTTGTAGAAGGCTCGGCTAAATTTTCCTGCCGATAGCGCACCCCGGTCTGCACATCCCAGAAATCAGAAATATTTCGGCTATACAGCACTTTGGCATCATATTCGGCCGGATGGGATTCCTGTTTGTCGGCTTCTAACTTGAGGAAGATTTTATTTTCATCCGTGCCAATTCTGGCTTGGTTCTTGGACTTGAATGCCCCATTTCCCTCTGAACTATGCTGCCATTTCTGGTCCAGAATGATCTGGCTATAAATCTGTGCGCCATGTTCTTTACGGTGGTCATGTTGGCTGGCAGAACTGACTGAATTTTGTGGTGTGCTCAGCGCCTGCTGTTGATGTGATAACTTTGGTGGTTGATAGGATGAGGCATCTGCTGTTCCAGTATGCTGTGCGTGGTTATCAGCCATGTTTTGCATGGCATGATGTCCGCTATGATGCTGATGTTCAGCATGGCTTGTATGATCGCTAGAAGCTGCCGCAAAAATACTCAGACTGCTTAGGGTAAGCGCACTGCTGAGCACTGACTTTACAAAAAGATTAGTGATGTGCATGGCTTTCTCCTTGAGCAGCTGCTGGTTTTGAAGGCATTTTTTGTGAAGAAGGGTGAGATGTTTGATCTGCATCAACTTGTGCCACAATCAGCTTGTTCATCATACCGGCACTCATGTGATAGAGCAGATGGCAGTGAATTGCCCATTCTCCCAGTTCGTCTGCTGTGAGCAGGGTAGTCACCGTTTTCCCGGGCGGCACAATCACAGTGTGTTTATTTGGCATATTTGCAGCAGACTGACCATTTTCCAGCTGCATAAACATGCCATGCAAATGCATCGGATGGGCCATCATGCTGTCATTGATAAATTTCAGCCGGATCCGCTCGCCATATTTCACCTGAAGTGGCTCGGCATCACTGAATTTTTTACCATTCATGGTCCAGATATAGCGCTCCATAGTTCCACCCAGACGAATCACCAGTTCACGTTCTGCTGCGCGGGTATCAGGTTGTGGTGTCAGGGCTTTGAGGTCTTGATATTGCAAGGCTTTGTGCCCTGCAGGCGTAGACATATTGGCCCAGCCCTCAACCGGCTGATGAGGCTGATTGGTTCTGGACATGGCATTATGACTTGCATGCATGTCGTGCTGGGCATGTTGATCATGTTCACTTGTGGCAGTCTGCATGGTCTGACTGCTGTGTGTGTCATGTGACATGTCATGTTGTTCGCCATGTCCCATATCTTCCATGGTCAATAAGGCACGAGGGCGCGGTGTTGGTAATTGAACCGGAGCCGGGGCTTTACTTGAATCAGTTGCCTGATGCAGACTGCCAATGGCAAAGCCTGAGCGGTCGATCGATTCCGCTTCAATCTGGTAATGCGCTGCAGTGGGTTCCACAATCACATCATAGGTTTCAGCGGTTCCGATACGGAATTCATCTACATTGACCGGCTGCACCGGTTGTCCATCGGCACTGACCACGGTCATTTTCAGCTGGGGAATACGCACATCGAAAAACGACATGGCAGAAGCATTGATGAAACGCAGGCGGACTTTTTCATTGGGCTGGAACTGGCCACTCCAGTTTTGTTGCGGCGTTTTTCCATTGACCAGAAAGGTATAACCGGTAACATCAGATAGGTCGGTTTTCAGCATACGCATCTGGTTCCACATCTTGCGGTCTGACCAGGTGGCCTTGAGACCGTCACGTTTTACCTGCTTAAATACATCGCCAACGGTTTCGCGCTGGTTCTGATAATATTCGGCCGATTTTTTTAAATTGTTCTGAATCTGCTGGCTGCCCTGTTCGTGAAAATCCGACAGCATCACCACATAATCCCGTTCGGTTTGTTCATGTGGAGGTAGTAATGTCTGTGCTTTGGGGCGAATCACCAATGCGCCATAGAGGCCGTCCTGTTCCTGACCTTTGGAATGTGCGTGATACCAGTAGGTGCCGTTTTGACGAACCTTGAAGCGATAAGTAAAAGACTGTTTCGGTTTGATCCCCTGAAAACCGTTAAATCCGGGGACACCATCCATCAGCCCGGGCAGGAGGAGGCCATGCCAGTGCAGCGAGGTATCCTGATTGTTCAGGTTGTTTTGTACATGAATGACTGCATCATCACCTTCTTCAAATTCCAGCAAGGGTGCAGGGAATTTTCCGTTTACAGTGATACGCTTGACCGTCTTTCCGGTGAGATTGATCGGGCTTTCATCAATGACCAGATGATATTCTTTTACGGCTGCAAACAAGGCAGACGACGAGATGAGACCGAAGCCCAGACACAGGCTTTGACTGATTTTAAGCAACATAACTTAATCCTTAATGAATAAAAAAATTTAAAAATTCAGGATCAAGCTTTGGGTGGGCGCAGGATTTCTTGCCAGTAACCGGCAAGGTGCTGGGCATGGTAAGCAGGGAGGAGGGTTTTTTCCGGATAACCGTGATCAGGCACGCTTAACTCGGGCGTTGTAATGGGCAGGCTGGTGACCAAGTTCTGGCAGGCCATAGTGCCACAATCCAGACAATCTGATGACTGCTGGGTGCTGTCACTGACACAGTCCGGCTGAATCAGTTCCTGATCTTGATGATGATCAGTCTTATGCAGCGAGTGAGAAGCAGAGGGTTTTGTCATTTCCAGACAATGAGGATTCGTTTTTTCAGACGGCATAACCAGATGCATGGTGTTTGCAGATGCGACAGACACACTGCTCCAGCCTATGGCAAAAACCACAAGCATCACCAACCAGATCTGTTTGACGAGCCGTATGAGCAAAAGTACACCCTGAAAAAATGCGCTGCATGTTTGAGCAATAAAAAGCATAAACGCAGTAACTCAAATTAGCAAATTCTGGACAAGATTATTTTTTAGGTCACCTACATACTACTTTTTTCATAGGTTCAGGTTTCAGTTTCGCACTTTTCACATTTTTTACAGTCCAGCAGCATCCCGAGTTTTTCTTTGCGCCCTTGCTCGGTCATCACCCATGGGCGATTTTGCCATGGCGGGGTATGCCGTACATGTTGACCATGTCCACAGGCCAGTTCAGCGACCCAATGATTTTCCTCATCTAAATGAAAACCGACGATAGCTTGCAACATCTTTAGATTCATCCTTAACACAAGAATGCATACATACTCATGCAAAATCTGAATAAACAAAAGAATAATCTCGGCTATACTCATTGCCAAATTCATTTTGAAAAAAGAGCACAGAAATATGCGCGTACTTGTTGTGATGGATCCCATCGAAAATGTAAACCTGAAAAAAGATTCAACCATGGCGATGCTTTGGGCAGCCGCACGCCGTGGTCATGAACTGGGTTATGCATTACAGCAAGATTTGTATATTGATCAGGGTAAAGCATTTGGTTTGATCTCACCACTACAAGTGTTTGAAGACTATAATCATTACTATGAATTAGGTGAAAAGCGTAAAGAATCCATCGCGGCATATGATGTGGTGTTAATGCGTAAAGACCCACCTTTTGACATGAATTTTGTCTATGCAACTTATATCCTGGAACAGGCTGAACGTGAAGGTGCCTGGATCATTAACAAGCCGCAAAGCCTGCGTGACTGTAATGAAAAGCTGTTTGCTACCCAGTTCCCGGAACTGCAAGTACCAACTTTAGTGACTTCACAACAAAGCCTGATACGTGAATTCATTAAAGATCATGGTGATGTCATTGTTAAACCCTTAGATGGCATGGGGGGAATGGGGATTTTTCGTCTGTATCAGGACGGAGTAAATATCGGTTCGACTATCGAAATCCTGACCAATAATGGGACTCAGCCCATCATGGCACAGCGTTATATTCCAGAAATTGTTGAAGGCGATAAACGTATTTTGATGGTAAATGGTGAACCGGTACCTTACTGTCTGGCACGTATTCCCCAAAATGGTGAAGTGCGTGGCAACCTGGCAGCAGGTGGTCTGGGGGAAGCGCGTCCTTTAACTGAAAATGATAAAGCCATTGCTGCAAAAGTTGGCCCATTTTTACGTGAAAAAGGTCTGGTCTTCGTGGGCCTGGATGTGATTGGTAACTATGTCACTGAAATTAACGTAACCAGCCCAACCTGTATCCGTGAAATTGATACCCAGTTTGGGACTTCGATTGCGGATGACCTGTTTGATGTGCTGGAAGCAGGGGTCAAGCAGGCCTAAGATTTGCAGTCATAAATAAAAAGAGCCTCTATTGAGGCTCTTTTTATTTACCATGCCGTCGGAACAGATAGCTGCTCATCATCAGACCGAGTACCGAAAGGCAGACAGTAACCAGTGCAATATTGGCCCATTGTCCAGTCGCAGAAACCAGTGATGCACTCAGTGGCGGGACAAAAAACTGTGCAAATGCCGAAACTTGAAGAACAAGGCCGACACTGGCTGCCGCGGCATTGGACTGAGGTGCATATTTCAGGGTAATGGCAAAAACAGTCGTCGGAATAATTCCGCCAATAAGTGAAAACAATACAGCACTCAGTACCTGTAATTCCAGCATCAACCAGGAACGAGCAGCAAAGGCCAGGAAGCTGGTCAGCATCATGCTGATAAAACCAGTCCAGAGCAGGGCTTTCGGCTGCCAGCCACGTTGCAACAGCATACCGGCACCAAAGGTACCGCCCAGATTGGAAACCACGACCAGTGAAGCCAATATACCTGCAGTTTTTAAATCAATCTGATTCGCGACATACATACTCGGTAAAAAGCCGATTACAGTCAGCCACTGACTGGTATAACAGGCAAAAATTACCGCCAGACATAAAATTGGTGGATGAGTAATGGTGACCCGAATAATTTCCCAGAAAGAAGAACTTGTAGCCGATGATGATGCTGTTTCAGAGGTAGGTACTTGCCGTTCAAGATGCAGATAACGATGTACCATTAAGGCAATCAACAGACACAATCCACCGAGTAAAACCCAGATAGTCTGCCATTGCAGCCATTCCAGCAATATAGGAATACACAGAACGGCTAGACTTACCCCTACACCCATATAGGAACTCCACAATCCCATCTTGAAATTCAGATGTTCTGGCCGGCTGATCCTTTTCAGAATGGCTGGTGCACACAGGGAGATGGTCAGGAAGCCAATGCCCTCAGTAAAACGAAAAAAATATAATGCAGCGACATGTTGAATCCAGAGTCAGGCAATACTGCTGAACCCTAGAATCGTTAGCGCCAGAATCAGGCAACGTTTTAGACCAAATTTTTCAGAGAATGCACCAATACTGAGTGCAAACAGCATGCCTGCGCCTTGAACCAGAGACAGGGAAAAACCTGCTTGGGTAAAACTGAGTCCTAAGTCCTGCTGCAAAATTGGAATTACCGCAGAGAGTTTGCCGACATGAATGGCGGCCAGATAACCTGCCAGGATTACCCAGCTGTCATGCACTGAAATTTTTGACATCTGTCATCGCTTTATCTATTAAATCCATTCATTAAAGAATTGATGGTATTTATTCAGAATATAAATAACATAGAAAAAAGAATAAATTTCATGCTGTTTAGACCTAAGTTTAGGTCTGAAAAATAGTGATCAGTGCAATAATGTTTTCGCTTCATCCTGCGATAAAATCTGTTTTATATCTATAAA
>NZ_DEZM01000069.1:0-7880 GCF_002364825.1 Acinetobacter sp. UBA3132
GTCCCTATCGTCTAGAGGCCTAGGACATCGCCCTTTCACGGCGGTAACCGGGGTTCGAATCCCCGTAGGGACGCCATTACTTTAAATTGAAAGTAAAGGTTTTAAAATCTATCTTCTGTACTGTCCCTATCGTCTAGAGGCCTAGGACATCGCCCTTTCACGGCGGTAACCGGGGTTCGAATCCCCGTAGGGACGCCATATTCGAGATGATTATCTTAAAATGATCTTCTCATAAAAAAGCTCAGGCATTGTGACCTGGGCTTTTTTATTGCCTTCAATTTAATTTATTTTTACCATATATTCAAAATAATAAACCTCTAAAAATTTACGCACTTTTGCAAAGTCCTTGTATTTTCCGCCATAAAATCGAACAAAAACCAAACATCTGATCTTTCACATAAGGCTAAGGTGAGTTAGGAGCCAATATGCAAGGATAAGATTATGTTCACGAGTACGGAGTTTTGTTTAACTGCACCCCCATTTGAAAATCTTGTTCAAGAACCAACTAAAAGCTTCAAAGATTGGGTGGATTTTTTTCTGGATGAGCAGATCTCTAAAAAAACAAAAACAGATTCGGCAGAACAATACCTCAGTCAGTTAATCCAGCACATCGATCTGGATTCTATGAGCTGGCTCGACCAACCCGAACATGCTGCTACGCATTTTTTAGAAGAACATCATAAAATTTGTGGCATATTTCAGGATTATCTCAGCCGTCGCAAACAAGGCGGACAACGTGAATACTTTGCTACGGTATCGCATGCATTTGAATTTCTCTACCGGGTTGCACCTACAAAAATGGTCGATGGCTCATGGTTATACTCTACTCTGGAACATGCGGATCAACCTGCGCTTAAAGACCTGATTCATATTTATCTGGAAGAGCTGGGGCTAGGTCATCCACAAGCCAACCATGTCACCATGTATCAGGATCTGCTAAATAACTATGAACTCACTGCCTATAGCGAACAACTCGACGACCGCTATTATGAACAGGCAGCTGTCCAGTTGGCTTTAGCTTATGCGCCAGCTGAATATTTACCGCTGGTGATTGGCTTTAATCTGGGCTATGAACAACTACCGCTACATTTATTGATGACCAATTATGAACTGGCTGAACTCGGTATCAATCCGCATTACTTTAATGTGCACATCACGATTGATAATGCGCATAATGGCCATGCGCAAAAATCCCTGCAAGCTTTCCTGGATCTATATCGTTCTGCAGAACACCCGGAGCGCTATCTGGAAATGGTCAAACAGGGTTACTTGCTGAATGACATAGGCAAAAGCTCTACCCAGATCGTGCGTGAGTTAGATCTCGATGCCCAGGTGTTGAAACTGTTTCAGCAGAAAGCTTTAATTGGTCAGTACATTCATAACCAGAAATGCCAGTTTAGCGGCAAGACCATCAATGAGTGGTTGTCACAACCTGAACAGATTCAGGATTTTCTACAGGTCATGATGGATAAAGGCTGGATCCAACGTGGACTGTCTGTAGAGCAAAGCCGTTTCTGGAAACTGATTGATGATCCAGATGGCAAGATGTTTGGCGTATTTAATGCCACAGAGAAACAGATAATTCGTGACTGGATTCAAGGTCCAGAACTGGCTCGACGGCTTTCTTCACATCAACTACGGACGCAAACACCGATAATCAGCCGGCAAGAGCAGCATAAGCTGGAAGAACTTCGCTTGCATCTAAAGCGTTGTGACAATAATGAAGAAAAACTGGAGATTCTCACGCCTTATGTAGCACCACATTGTCATTATCAGCAGCTTGGACTTTGGGCGACACAACAGGTCTCTAAAATCCTGTTTCCTTTCCAGACCCAAGCGGTGCAATTCAGCTAACTCTGTTGCATATAAAAAGGCACCATAAGGTGCCTTTTTATATGTAGATCAGGTTATGCAGATTTACGTGAATTAATCTGTCCTTTAATCACAGCAGTGACATTGCCTTTTAGATAATGCAGGAAAACTTTTAATGGTGACAGTTTGGGATTTGGCTGCTTACCTTGAACAATCCGTTTAAACTGTGCGGCATACCAGATGATTTCCATGATTGCCATTTTATCAATCATTGGAATACCGGTTTTAATCTTCTCTACCGCATAGCGTACATCCTGCCCTGCCACGAGCTTCTGCCCCAGATCAGTTTCTACTGCAAACGGACGGGCAATACCAACAAAATCACAGGCACCACTCTCAAGTGCAGCATTCATACCAGCAGCAGTTCTAAAACCGCCAGTCACCATAATATGGCAGCTCACTTCCTGACGGATTTTTTCGGCAAAATCCAGGAAATAGGCTTCACGGGCAATCGTGGAAGCTTTACGTTTATCCGCTTTAACGCCTGCCATTGCTGGTGCTTCATAGCTACCGCCGGACACCTCAATCAGGTCAATGCCTACTGCATCAATAGCTTTAAAGATATAGATCACATCTTCTTCGGTGATACCGCCACGCTGGAAATCAGCCGAATTCAGTTTAACGGAAATAATGAAATTTTCTGAAGTCGCAGCACGGACTGCCTTATAGATTTCTAATAAGAAACGGGTACGGTTTTCAATACTGCCACCCCACTGATCCTGACGTTTATTGGTCAATGGTGATAAGAACTGACTGATCAGATAGCCATGCGCACCATGAAGCTGTACGCCTTCAAATCCTGCTTTTTCACAAATTGCAGCAGAAGCTGCAAAACGCTGGATAATATCCAGAATTTCATCTTCGCGCAGTTCACGTGGGGTACCAAAACTGACAGCCAGTGCCGGACTAAATGGCACTGCCGATGGTGCTACAGTTTCCCGGTTCAACCCTTTCGGACATTGACGCCCCGGATGTGACAACTGCACCAGTTGCACCATACCATGACGTTTGCCAACTTCTGCCCAAGCCTTGAGTTTGTTCAGGTCACGTTCTGTTTCAGCGACTATAACACCCGGTTCATTCTTGGCACGAAAATCCACCATGACATTACCCGTAATCGCACAACCTAGCCCGCCTTTAGCCCAGGCTTCGTAGAGTTTCAAATGTGAGTCATTCGGCTGACCAGCATCATTAGCGAGTGCCTCGCTCATAGCACCTTTGATGATACGGTTTTTAAAGAGGGTATTACGAATCTGAATTGAATCTGTCAGTTGTGTCATACTTTTTTCCTAAACATTATGCTTTTATTCTGTCGGTGTTATACCCTGTCAGCAAGAAATTGACAATGACCCATGTCAATTTCATTTAAAAAGATTTGTAGTTTTAATATTGGCTGGCTGCAATTAACTGGCGGGTATAGTCAGTTTGTGGGTGCAGGAATAATTGTTCAGTCTCCTGAACCTCCATAACTTGTGCATGATGCAGTACTAAAACCTGCTGGCAGAGTGCACGTACCACTTGTAAGTCATGACTGATAAACAGGTAGCTAATTCCTTCTTCCTGTTGGATACGACGTAACAGTTTCACAATTGCACGTTGTGTAGTACGGTCCAGCGCAGAAGTCGGCTCATCCAGAATTAAAAGTTTTGGCTCTAAAATCAATGCTCTTGCCAATGATACACGCTGACGCTGCCCCCCAGAAAGCTCATGCGGATAGCGGTCTTTAAAAGATGCGGGCAGCTCTACCCGCACTAAAGCTTCCTCGACACGACTACGGATTTGCTCATTGGTCGTCGCTTTCAAGCCCAACCCTTCACCAATGATCTGTTCGATGGTCATACGCGGATTCAGACTGCTAAATGGATCCTGGAAGACGATCTGAAAATTACTACGTAATGGTCGTAAGGCTTTTTCAGACAATTGATTCAAATCTTGATTTTCCAAAAGGATTTGACCGTGGCTTTCAATCAATCGTGCTATGGCCAAAGCAAGTGAGCTTTTACCTGAACCACTTTCGCCCACCACTCCAATCGATTGCGCCTGTAGCATGCTTAAATCAAGCGGTTCGACAGCAGTGACATAGTCCTTAATGCGATTCAGTAGACCCTGTTTAATGGGAAATTTGACTTCTACCTGCTTAAGTTCGAGCAAGGTTTCAGTTTGCTCTAAAGGCAGTGCCTGACCAAAATCATGATTGAGCAAGTCTTGGGTATAAGTTGATTGGGGTAAATTAAAGATTTGTTGTACTTCACCTTGTTCTTCAATGCAGCCCTTGTTCATGACAATCACCTGATCAGCATAGCGTCTCACCAGATTCAGGTCATGACTGATCAGAATCATCGCCATCTGCCGACTCTGCTGTAAAGATTTCAGCAAATGTAAAATCTGGGCTTGCAAGGTGACATCGAGTGCGGTAGTTGGTTCATCTGCAATCAAGATATCTGGATCTAGTGCCAATGCCATGGCAATCATCACGCGCTGACGCTGGCCACCAGATAATTCATGCGGATAACGTCTTAGTTTGTCCTCAGGTTCAGGAATACCAACATCCTTCAGTAACTCCAGCACCCGTTCTCGTGCCTTGGCTTTAGACCAGCCCTGCAACAACAAGGTTTCGCCAATGATCTTTTCTACCCGATGCAAGGGATTGAGTGCCGTCATCGGCTCCTGAAAGATCATGGCAATTTTCTTGCCGCGAATCTGACGTAATTGGAGCTGAGACAGCGTCAGTAAATTCTGACCATCTAATACCGCCCGGCCTTGTACCTTTAAATTTCTTGGCAACAAACCCAAGATTGCCAGAGTACTAATCGATTTACCTGAACCGCTTTCACCGACAATCGCCAAGGTCTGCCCGGCAGACAATTCAAAACTTAGCTGTTGTACCAGTACCTGATCTAGACTGCTGATCTGCAGATTTTCGACCTGTAGAAGCGGTGTTGCGTTATTGACGTCTTGGATCGAATGCATCACGCGTCGCCTCCCCAATATAGATCAGTAAAGATAGAACTATGGCCAGCGTAAAGAAGCCGGATAAAGCCAGCCACGGCGCATTCAGATTGTTTTTGCCTTGTAGCAGCAATTCACCCAGTGAAGCCGCATCAGGTGGCAATCCATAACCAAGAAAATCCAGTGCTGTCAGTGCGGTAATATTAGCCGTCAGCATAAAGGGTAACTGGGACAGACTCGAACTCATGGCATTGGGTAAAATATGCCGGAAGATAATCGCACGATCAGAAACACCAAGGCTACGTGCGGCACGCACATAGTCAAAATTACGCGCCCGTAAAAATTCAGCCCGCACCAGACCAACCAGGGTAGTCCAGCCGAACAGCAGCATGATCAGGAATAGCCAGTACACGTTTGGGGTAAACATGCTGACCAGAATCATCACCATAAACAGCATCGGCAAGCCACCCCAGACTTCCAGAACGCGTTGCCCTGCCAGATCAATCCAGCCACCATAGTAGCCCTGAATCGCACCAATTATAATGCCGATCACGGCAGATGCGATGGTCAGTGCGAAGCCGAACAGCAATGATATTCGTAGACCGTAAAGGATTCGCGCCAACACATCACGACCTTGGTCATCAGTCCCTAGCCAGTTTTGTGGCGTGGGTTCAGACGGCACAGGCACTGCCAGTTCCAGGTTTGGCGTCTGGTAGGAATATTCAATCAGTGGCCACAATGCCCAGCCCTTGGCATTGATTAACTGCTGGACGACGGGATCTTTATAATCTGCTTCAGTTTCAAACACACCACCAAATGTGGTTTCCGGATAAGTCTTAAATGCCGGCACATATAGTGAACTGTCATATCTCACCAGCAATGGTTTATCGTTAGCAATCAGTTCTGAACCTAAGGACAAAATGAAAATAATGATAAAGATAATAAAGCAGCTGAAGCCGAGTTTATTTTCCTTAAAACGCTGCAAGCGCGCTCGCATGATCGGTGACATTATTTGGCACCTCGCGAGTCAAAGTTAATTCGCGGGTCAATTACCTGATACATCACATCACTGATCAAACGCAGAATCAGCCCAAGCAAAGTAAAGATAAATAAGGTCCCAAAAATCACCGGATAATCACGCTGTACAATCGCTTCAAAACCAAGCAGACCTAATCCATCTAAGTTAAAGATAATTTCAATAAACAGGTTACCGACAAAGAAGATCCCGACCAGTGCTTCCGGCAGACCCGCGATGACAATCAGCATGGCATTTCGGAAGACGTGTCCATATAGCACACGCGATTCATTTAAGCCCTTGGCACGTGCTGCCAGTACATACTGTTTGCTCAGCTCTTCCATAAAAGAATATTTGGTTAAGTAAGTCAGCCCGGCAAAACCGCCAATTACCATCGCCAGTAATGGCAAGGTCATATGCCAGAAGTAATCCTTAATTTTTCCGAAACAGGACAATTCAGCAAAGTTTTCCGACACCAACCCTTGCAATGGGAACCATTGGAAATAGGAACCACCCGCAAAAAATACGATGAGTAAAATGGCAAAGACAAAAGCCGGAATGGCATAACCCACGGCGAGCAGCATCGAAGTGGATTTATCAAACAGGCTGCCATGCTGACGTGCCTTTCGAATCCCGAGTGGAATCGAGACCAGATAAATCAGCAAAGTGCTCCACAGTCCCAATGACAGAGAAACTGGTAATTTTTCTAATAATAATGTAGTTACAGGTTTATCTTTAAAGAAACTGATGCCGAAATCTAGTTGCACATAGCTTTTCAGCATTTCCCAAAAACGGATATGAGCGGGCTGATCAAAACCATATTGAGCCTTGATTTTTTCCACCATCTCGTCACTCAGGCCTTTGGCACCCTGATAGCTGCTTTTGGACTGTGCAGTTTCTGCACCTGTGGTTCCGCCCATGCCCTGAAAAGTTTCTGCCTGTTGAATGGCCTGTTCGACCGGTCCACCCGGCGCAATCTGAATGACAATGAAATTAATCAGCAGAATCAAAAATAAAGTCGGGATAATCAGCAAGAGCCGCTTAAGTATGTAGGTTCCCATTGTCAGTGATATTCCTTATTATTTTTGACGACGTAAATATTGGCTCACTTGTGCAGCTTTTTGTGGATTACTCCACCAGAAGTCGAATCCAACAGCAAGCTTTGGCTTGATCTTTGGCTGCTCATACATATTCCAGTAAGCATACCAGTTGCCGCCTTTCCCATAGGTCGGAATCTGATAATAACCAGCACGCAGCAGACGATCCAATACTTTGGTACGAATCACCAATTGCTGGCGATCCGGTGCCTGAATCACCTTAGTAATAGCATCATCAATCACAGCATTTTTGATACCCGCATAATTGTAATTACCCGGCTGATCTGCTGACGCACTACTCCAGAACTGTGCCTGCTCATTGCCCGGGTTGAGAGACTGTGGCAAGACATTGGTCGTCATATCAAAATCTTTACTGCGCATACGTTCAATATACTGAGGTACATCGACATGACGGATATTCACCGTGATACCCAGCCGTTTCAGATTACGTATAAAAGGCATTAAGGTACGTTGCAAACCATCCTGATGAATCAGGAACTCAAGTCGAATCGGCTTAGCTTTTGGATCAGTCAGTTGCGCATTGTGATAACGGTAACCCGCCTTGAGTAACAATTCCCGCGCGACCAGTAAATTCTTGCGATTAAAGCCTGAAGCATCCGAAACTGGATATTTCCAGGCTTTCAGCACACCAGCACGCTGAATCGGATCTAACTTAGCCAGATAAGGCTTTAAAATCGCCAGTTCTTCAGCTGAAGGCATGCCCTTCGCTTCCAGCTCACTATTAGCAAAATAACTTTGTAAACGGTGGTATTGACCATAAAACAGTGCCTTGTTCTGCCACTCAAAATCATAGGCATAAGTTAAGGCCTGACGAAAGCGAATATCCTGCATTGGTGCACGACGGGTATTAAATACAAAGCTTTGTGTCGGAATCGGGTTTTCATGATTGAAGTTGTATTTCACCACCATCTTGTCCTTGATGGCTG